>CANQVZ010000008.1 GCA_947627425.1 uncultured Clostridia bacterium
CTTGCGGATGCCATAGCCACCACCTGCGGCGCGGTCTGCGGCACATCCACGGTAAGCTCTTATGTGGAAGCCTCCACGGGTATTGCGGAAGGCGGCAAAACAGGCATGGCAGCCATGGTGACGGGAGCGCTGTTTTTTATAAGTATGTTTTTAAGCCCGATTGCGATGCTTGTGCCGGGCTGCGCGACAGCGGCAGCTCTCATATATGTTGGTATCATGATGATGAACTGCGCCAGAAGTATAGACTGGCTGAAAACAGAGGATGCGGTCCCTGCATTTCTGACCTTGGCAATGATGCCTATGACCTACAATATTTCCTACGGCATTGCCTTTGGCGTGATTTCTTATGTGCTCATCAGCGTATTTACCGGAAAGGCAAAAAACATAAAAGCAGGAACATGGGTAATTGCAGCGCTCTTTGCCGTTATGTTCTTTGTGACGCATTAAGAACCGTCGCGGGAATAGTTATTATAGCTTATTAGCATAAAAATCGAGAAATAACTGGAATATAATGGCAATCAGATTGAATTTGTAATACGAAAAAATAAAAAAGTCCTGTAATCGGCTTGATTACAGGGCTTTTTGAGTTGCGGAGAGCGGATTTGAACCACCGACCTTCGGGGTATGAGGCTGACTCTGCCATATTCTGCTGAAGTTGATTTATCTCAGACAGCAGTATTTAAACCGGTTTGACAGGTCAGCCTTTATAAATAATTTCTTTAATTACAACCAAATTTCAGTTGATTGTGGGTAAAATTGTGGTACAAACCTTCAAAAAATTCCGTTGAATTTTATTCAGACAAAACATATCCGGCAGTATTAGTTACCCCCCCCTATCAATATATCAGCATTTTACCATTATATTAAATATATCCTTATTATTGATCTATTAATCCAGTCCTGAAATTCTATGCGCAAAAGCAGCAAACTCTGCACGGGTCAATGTGGACTTGGGGTCAACAATGTTATTTCCTTTGCCCGCAAGTACTCCTATCTTATAGAGTATCTGCACAGCTTCTTTTGCTTCATCCGAAATGAGACTGCTGTCCGAGAATTCAACATCTCTGTCATCAGCAGTATATTTCTTTCCTGTCATATCAAGGAATTTCTTAAGTATATTGCACATATCTTCTCTTGAAATTGATGCGTCGGGGTCAAATGCAGAAGCATTTACAAGACCGGAGCTTACTGCCCATTTTGCATAAGATGTATACCACATACCGTCTCTTATCCCTGAAACGGAGGATTCAAACACAGATACATCTGCACCCGACATCTTGGCAAGAACAGTTGCTATGTTGCTCATTGTCATTGGATTCATCGGTGCAAATACCGCATTGTTATATCCTACCATATACTTATTTGCATAAGCCCACTGTACATCATCGTAATACCATGCATTTTCATCTACATCTATAAAGTCCTTGGCTTCATCGGGAGCCTTATCGGGTACAACAAGTGTCCACCTTGCATGAAGTGTTGTATTGCTATATATCTTATCACCCGAATTGAACTGTTTTCCATCATCTGTAAACCATCCCTCAAGCTTATAACCTTCCCTTGTGCTTGTTGGAAGCTCAAGTGCCGTATCGCCAAGTATATTAACAGAACCTACTTCGCTGCCTCCGTCTGTATCAAACCATACAGTGCACTGTACCTGCTCCCACTTTGCATAGAGCGTAAATGAAGTTGTTACCTTGCTGTTCTTGTCATATTCCTTTGTAAGCTCCTTATCCGTATACCAACCCACAAACTTATAACCCGGTTTTTCGGGAGTCGCAAAGAAGGTTATCTTTGAGCCTCTCTTCACAGACTGTGCCTTAACTGCAGAGCCGCCGTTGCTGTTGTATGAAACAGTGTAGGAAGGCGTTGCACCGCCACCCGAACCGCCGCTGCTCGTTCCCGTTGGTTTGCTTGGGTTCGTAGGCGTGGTTGGATTTGAAGGGGTACTCGGATTTGACGGAGTACTGGGATTTGATGGCGTATTTGGCTTGCTGCCTTTTGAATAATTGAAGTTCTGAGCAGCCTTCTTTACCTGATTGTTTGAAGTACGGTATTCTGCAGCTATTGTATGATTTCCCGTTCCTCTGTCGCTTATAGTCTGGGATTTTACGGTTATCTTAGTACTGCCTGCTTCCACATCATAGTCTACACCCGGTGTAAGCTTTTCACCATCAAACCAGAAACCTTGGAATTCATCGGCATGTTCTGCATAGTCATAAGTGAACTCAAATACCTGGTCTGTAAGAGGTGAATCTTCATTTTCCTCAATTGCAGGTATTTTCTTTATTATCTCAAAGCCTTCATCTGTCTGAGAGTCAACATAGGTATCCGTGTTGTCAAGCACATGAAGCGTAAGCTCTATCTGCTTGCTCTCAAAATAGTCCGCGCCGAAATTGGCTTGTACGGTAAATGTGAAATCACCCGTTTCAAGCGGAGTACCATAAATCTCACCCGTATTGTCATTGAATGTAACTCCATCGGGTAGTTTTCCGTCAATCATACTGTATGTAACATCATTCCAATAATGCATATTGTTGGTAGCAACTATACTCTGATATGGTACATACTTAACAGCAGGAGCAAGCTGCTGCGTTACTATGTCGGGATTGCCCGCCGTACCCACAAGCTTTATTTCGTACAACTCATAGTTGTTGTTCTTATCAAGTGTACCATCGGCATTGAGTCCGCCGCTTGCCTCTATGTATAATGTACCGCTTATGGAGTTCTTGCCTGTAGCTGTTACTTTGCCTCCTAAATCTACTATTTCATACTTGAAACCATTTTTTATTGCGTAGCTTAGAGCATATGAATCTGCTTCTACTTTAATTACGATTTTATCTCTATCGATATAATCAAAAGCATACTCTCCTATATATGTAACACTGCTTGGCAATGTTATACTTGTAAGATTATCGCAGTGTTCAAAGGCAAAATCTTCAATAGATGTAACACTATTAGGAATCGTTATACTTGTTAAACTTATACAATTTTCAAATATTCCTTCTCCAATAGATGTGACACTATCTGGAAGGGTTATACTTACCAAACTTTCGCAATCATAGAATGCGTGATTCCCAATTAATATAACATTGTTGGGAATCGTTATACTTGTTAAATTGCCACAAAATTCAAAGGCATATTCACCAATAGATGTAACATTATTAGAAAGTGTTATACTGGTTAAATTGGTACAAAACGCAAATACCCCCTTATCGATAAATGTAAGACTTTCGGGTATAGTTATACTTGTTAAACCGCTACAATCACTAAATGCCCAACTCCCAATAGATATAACACTGTCTGGTATTGTTATACTCTTTAAACTGCTACATATATTAAATGCGCTTTCTCCAATGGATGTAACACCATTGGGTATCTTTATGTTTGTTAAACTGCTACAATCACTAAATGCATCATTGCCAATAGAAGTAACACCATCAGGTATTATTATACTTGTTAAACTGTCACAACCATAAAATGCAGAATCACCAATAGATGTAATACCACTTAAAATTTCAACATTTGTAGTTGCTCCAGGAACACACAATAACTCGGTTTTATCTTTATTATATAAAACCCCATTTTGAGATGAAAAATTTACATTATTAACACCTACATTTATACTTCTAAGTTTATGACAAGATGCAAATACGCCAATACCGATAAAACTAACATTATCAGGTATAGTTATGCTTGTTAAACTATCACACCCATAAAATGCGTTGTCTCCAATAGAAGTAACATTGTCAGGTATAGTTATATTCGTTAAACTATCACAGTTAGTAAATGCTCCATTTCCAATAGATATAACACTGTTAGGCATCGTTACACTTGATAAATTGATACAACCATTAAATGCAGTATCACCAATAGATGTAACTCCCTCGGGTATAGTTATGCTTGATAAGCTATCACAACCCCAAAAAGCAGAATCACCAATAGATGTAACATTAACTCCATTAATTTTGCTCGGTATATCAACCTTTGTTATTTTTGTTATCCATTTATCTGCGTTGGTTATAGTTCCCGTTGACAAGTCAAAATAAATATTACCACCTTCTACGGGGTACGCCACTTCGTTTACATCAAGAGGCATGATCTCGGCATCATTATTTGTCGAAACAGCTGTAAGCAGCACATCTTTCTTGGCAGAGTTGACTATATTGCTGAAAACAACATAATTATCATCCGGATCATCATCCCCTGAGTTATCATCACCCTTGTTGTCATCAGGCGGAGTAACAGCGCTGCCGCTTTCAACATCATCACCCTTAATAAGTCTTATCTTTGCCACATTGGGCAGTTCGCTGTAATCAGAATCCGTTGATGTTGTTGTGAAGGGAGCAAGATATTGATTGTTTTCTCCGCCCACCTTCCAATAATCATCTATTTTTACATTTTTAGCGTCATCGCTTAAATAAGCGTTGATATACATAGGCTCATCGCCTGTGTTGGCAACAAATATATCGTGCTTATCCTCAAAATATTCGTCGATACACACTTCTCTTGTTTTACCGTTTCCGGGACCATCAACAAAGAGCTTAGGACCGCCCGTGGTCTTTTTAACTATCGAAAGCCAATAGTTCTTAACCTTCATACCCGTATCGTCATCCTTCCATGCAAGGGCATACTGCTGATTTTCACGGTCAATACTTTCAGGCGCATCGGGATCCTGCAATGTGCTGCCGTTATCATTGACCTTGTAAAGATTGAAGTAATCATTGGCAGCAAACCAAAACAGCGGTTTAAGCTTGCTTAAATCGGCATTTTCATCATTTACAAGTATAGACTGATAACCATAACCATAGTAGGTGTCAAGGTTGTGAGAGCCGCCGTTTTCGATAACATAGCTGTCGGCACCATCAACGCCCGTGAGCCTGAAATAGGGGTCTGCTGCACCTACAACGGGGGCTTTGCTAAAATCGGGAACTTCATACTCATTTTGAACAGTCTTAAAAATAAATTTCTGAGAACTGCCCGATTTATAAAAGAATGTCATTCTTACACCTTTACTATAATTTGCCTTAAAACCTATATCATTGAACTGTGCCTTAATATCCTCAACAGATGCCGCTGCATCCAAAGAATCATAATATCCCAAAACTATTTTTTCTATTTCATCTGTATTAAGGCGAAGATAATATTCATCATCCGCTTTATTACCTTCTGTAAGTTCATAATTAATGGTTATAACGATTTTTCCATCAATAGCAGAATGATTGCCACCTAAAGCCTCACCTATATCAATATTGTTCCAGTCAAAATCAACACTGAGATTATGTGTTTTCTCTACACTTATAGGATTATTGCCTTCATATTTATTTATAGAGGCTACTTCAGGAGTTTTTTCTTTATCAATTAGGGCGACATTGAAAGCGATAAATTTTTCTTTTGAGTTCAATTTCCCCGAATTCAGCATATCAACTAAATTATAAAATTTAAAATTGTCCCAATCAATATTGTTTTCCTTATTGTTATTGTAATAGAAATAAAGGGGATGTGTTAAGCCCTCTGTTGATATGCCGCTTAATAATTCCATTCCTGCATCAGTTTGAAGCATATCCTGATTTAACACAGATGATGTGCAACTTGGATAATCTCCTGCAAGATTTACATCACCTGTAAGCATGTAAATCACATTATATACCATGGGATCAAATGCACTCATTGTTATATATGGATGTCTGTCTCTCAGTGACTTTACTCCGAAAAATGTAGATTTACTCGAATCATATCCTGATTTGGGATATATTGTATATTGAAGCACATTTATTTCAGCTTTTGAAGATGTTCCCAAAAACAAGTCGCTTGCTTTAACTTTGGATTCAATAGGAACTATATCATACTCAAATGTAGTTCTGTTGCCGTTTTCATCCTGCTGATAAAGCTCCATGTCTAAAAACTCTGAAATACTGTCTGAAACATATACTCTTACAAGATAACGCACATTGTCAGGATCAAGTTGCTGCCCACTGCCAACAATCAATTCCATCGTATAACCTGTAGTATATCCAAATTCAGACATATCGACAGTTTCATTTCTTTCAATTTCATGGTATTCATCGCGAATAACATTTCCATTTTCATCCTTAAAATGCGCCCAAACAACATTTGCATTCTTAGGAATTTCTATTTTATTCCCATCATTATCAACAAGCATATCCAACACTGTCTGTAAGGGAACAGCTTTAAGCTGTTCTTCCGTATAACCATTCAGTACGATAGCCGCCTCTTTTTCTTCCAAAGGAAGCAAAGATGTCAATGACGGAACATCTTCGTCTGCGATTTCTCCACTGCCCCAAATAATTGAACCGGGAGATTCTACACTATCCTCTGTTGCGGGCGCAGCGCTTTGTAATGCCTTATTTGCTGCCGGTGAAGCTACCGGCACGGACATTGCCATGGCTGTTGCTAAGGCAAGAGATACTGCCCTTTTCAGTTTGTTTTTCATTTGATCAACCTCTTTCTTTATATATTTTATTTAAAAGGCTATGCCTTAAGATTTATATAATTATTTATTTCATTGCCATAAGTTCATCTATTGAGTAAATCGGTGCCTGCCTTAGCATACCTTTATCAAAATCAAAAATGAACCTATTGTCCGATATATCCGTAAGTTCGGGAAGATATGCCAATGCTTCATATTTTTTGTTCAAAAGTATACCATATCTTTCACCCGAAGCGGCTATATACTCACTTACGATATTATCGCCCAAAGGCGTGATATATGTAAGATAGGAATCCTTTTCAAGGTCTGCGATCTTTTTGCCGTTTTTAAGACAGTATACAGCAGGTGTGCCATGAAGGGGCGAAATTATTACTTCCTTATCGGTAAAAAACGCCTCCGACTGATCTTCAACAGGTACCTCAAATTTTTTATTTTTCTTATCATCATATACGCTGCATATTCCTTCATTTTCGACAGCAAACACATAACCATTGTCTATATGCGCTGCCCCTACAATCCTTCCACCGTTTATAATATCATCACCAATGACAGTACCGCAGTATGCGCCTGCACTGCCGTTAAAGCTCTCCGTTACAACGGCTTCGCCCGTATCAATATCTATAAGCCTCAGAGTGCCATTGCCATCAACTATGCTCACACCATAGGGCGCATAAAATACTGATCTCAAACCTGTTTCTTCAAATATTGGTTCGCCTGTAGTTCCCGAATAAATACGGAGCGCATCTTTGTACATGACTGCCAAATTCCCGCTTTTTCTGCTGTATTGCTGATCATATACCTTTTCCGCATCGGGTATAGGTAATTCTTTTATGATATTGCCTTGTTTATCACACAATCTAAAGCTATTGTAGCTGAAAAGCAAAAGTCTGTTGCCATCATCACTCATCCTTGCTTCGTCATGTGTGTAAGAAGGATCATAAGTAAATACATCTGCTTGCGAAAGTTCCTTGATTTTGAGTATCCTTATGATAGGCGAATCTCTTCCTGCAATAAGAGCATAACAGCCCGAAATATCCGTAAAGACACATTCTCTCTGACCGCCGCTATATCTTGAAATAAGGTCTGCATCTTTATCATAAAACAGATATTCATTCTTATCCGTTATGACAACAGTTTTTTCGCCATCTGTCGACAATGCTCTTATATCTGCATCGGCATAGGCAAGCTCAGTCTGCTCTCCGGTCTCCGGATCTATGGTCACAGCAGTACTCTTGTTATATATGCAAATATTTTTTTCATCTGTCTTTACTCCTATAAGGATATCAAGCTGTAGTCCTATTGTCTGAGTAAGCTCTGCGGTATCTATGACCGCAAATTCGGAAAGACCGTTTTTTGTACCCGAAAACGCAAAATATTTTCCGCTGAAACCACCCTCAAAATGAGTAAAATCAGACTTGTCATATATTTCAATATTGTTTTCACTGTTTGATATATCATATACTGTCAAGCCGCCATTTGCAAAGCTGACTGCCATATATTTACCATCGGCACTGAGAGCCAATAAATTGTCCATAGGATCTGCAAAGGTATCATTTTCGACTACCTTCTGTTTGTTTCCGCTAAAACTTACAGTTGTTTTTTCATTGCCGTTTATATCATATACTGTGGCAAAGCCTTCGTCTCTGTATATGCCTGCAACTGTTTGTCCATCTGACGACACCGCAATGTGAGTCGCAGGTTTTCCTGTCCACAGTTCTTTATTTTCCTTTACATTATAGGCGGTAATGCCATTTTCACCTGCATAGACAATAATTTCATTATCGACAAATACGGCATCGGAAAGAGCAGAGCTTATAATTGGAAGCAAAGCTATACTTTCTCCGCTTTCAACATCAAATACAGCAGCTTCAAATGAATATATGCCTATTCCCGTTTTTCCGTCGGGCGAAAGAGCAATTTTGAAGATTTCCGACGGCATTTCCTTTGTGCCGTAGCTTTTAAAACCATCGGAAAGATCATATACTCCAAGTGCATCTGTAAGTGCTTTCTGTGCCTGAGGTGTATACGAGGGTATAAGTATATTCCCCTTATCAATCGCTTCGGAAGCATATTCCAAAGCTCCTTGTATGTTTCCCTCAGCAAACGCATTCTGTGAAAGTTCAGCAAGATTAAGTGAGTTTTGAAATTGTTCCATGCGTTTCAGACCCAAAAATGATGTTGCAATACTTCCTGCAACAAGTACTGAAAATATGATACAACCAATCTTAAAAGCCCTTTTTCTTGTCTTTGTTCTTGGATCGTTCTCCCGAAGATGCGTGAAATCATAGAGCATGTCCTCCGCACTTTGATAACGCATATCGGGATTGGGATCCATTGCCTTTGTTATTATCTTTACTATAAGAGGGCTTATATTTTCTGTCGAAAGATGTACGACCTCCTTTGCATTCCTTGCCGGTCTTACACCCGACAAAAGATGATACAGCGTTGCGCCCAGACTATATATATCAGAACGAGCATCGGGTATAACTATTTTTTTGCTTGAAGAACTGTATTCCGATTTCTTTTGCGCCGAAATATCTGCCATTGTCTGTGTAGCAGCAGCATTGCCCATTGTTACTGTTTCGGCTTCATAGACATTTTGCGGCATAGCCTCTGTTGCCTTGACTGCCGGATCTTGAGAAACAGATCTGTCATCATTATCCATGTATGAACTGTCTGTTGAAAAATCCAGACCATAGTGTTCGGGAGATGCATAGCCTGCACTTCGACCAACAATATTTTCCTCACCTAATGCAAGAGCAATGTTAAAATCTATAAGACATATATTGCCCTGTGGTGTTAGCATTATATTTGCCGGCTTAATATCGCTGTGTACGATACCCTTTGGCGGTGTGCCATGTATAGGACTATGAAGATAACAAAGTGCTTCCAAGATCTGACATGCCCACTTTATGACCTGAGGCTGTGAAAATCTTTCGCCTCTCTTAAGAGGCTTATCAAGACTTTCGCCCTCTACATAGTCAATTACGGTATATACCGTTTCGCCTTCGGCAAAAAAGTCATATACCTGAGGTATATATGTATGGCTCAGATCCTTCAAAGCGTCTACTTCACGGCGCAAAATTTCAGGTCGTGTCGTTAATTTACGCTTATCTGCTTTCAGCACCACTTTCTTGCCTAAACGCATATGGTTGGCTAAATATACAACACCGCCACCACCCGAGCCTATTTTTTCGATTATTTCATAGGTTGATGCAATTATTTCTGCCATAATCATTTTTTCCTCTTATCTTTTATATCACTCACTTCACCATATTCTTTAATATACTGAGCTTCAAGCTTCACTTTCCACACATAAAGCATTACAAAAAAAATCACTGCGAATATGACTGCAGCCACTGCTGCAGCCATACCGCCATAAAACAAAATCTCGTTAAAAGTCATATCTATATCACCTACTGTTTTGAATCTAAAATATCATTAACCATCTTGTAAATATCATCGTCAATAACCGCAATATATACTTCAATATTTTTTTCTGCAGTATATTCACATATTGCATCCACTGCAACTTTTATAGCTTTTTTCTTTGGATAACCGAATATTCCCGTTGATATGAGAGGGAATGCCACAGAATGACATCCATATTTTTCCGCAAGCGCAAGTGAGTTTAAATAACAAGCTCTCAGAAGTTTCCTTTCTCCTAAAAAGCCTCCCAGCCAAACAGGTCCCACTGTATGTATCACATATTTACAAGGCAGATTCCAGCCATTAGTGATTTTAGCTTTTCCAAACATACAGCCATGAAGCTTAAAACACTCCTTCTGCAGTTCAGGGCCTGCTGCCCTATGTATACAGCCATCAACCCCTCCGCCTTTTATAAGCAGAGGGTTTGCTGCATTTACTATCGCGTCCGCTTTAATTTTTGTGATATCCTCTTTCATAACAGAAATATGCATCTGCTTCCCTCCTACCAGATCTTATCAAACAATCTCTTTAATATAATAGCGGCATCGCCTCTTGTCAATTTGTCGGTACCGACAAATTGATTATCTGTTCTTCGTATAACCATATTGGCATCTGTTGCAAGTGCAACATCACCCCTCGCCCACTGCGCAATTGCAGCACTGTCCGTATAGGCTCCGGAAAGTATGGTTTCGGCATTTGATATATCCTTATATGCCATTTCCTCTTTAAGTACTCTTGCAGCAACAGATACTATCTGAACCTTAGGTATAACTACTTTTCCTCTGAATGTATTATCCTCATAGCCTGTTATTATTCCTGCATTCTTAGAACTTCCTGCTACACCGTAGAACCAATCTGTTTTCTGTACATCAACAAAACCCGAATCCGCATTTGGATCAAGTTTGGATATGGTTCTCAATATGATTGCTGCTACCTCTGCTCTCGATATGCTGCTGTCAGGCGAAAATTCCTGTTCGCTAGTTCCGCTTATTATTCCTTTTGATGCAAGAAGCTTTATGGCAGCCTGCATTTCAGCAGACTTGTTTTTTATATCCGTGAAATTCTTTTCATTTTCAGCAACAGAATAAACTCCGCTTTCATTTATTTTGGCACTCAATTCTTTGGCAACAGGATCATATTTTCCACCCACTGCCTCATTGTTTTCATTCAATACTGCTTTATATCCCTCTGATGTTATGCCTGGGAAACTTACATTCACCTTAGTAGTGCTGTCGATCTTGTCAAATTTAACAGAAACCTTGTTTGTGCCTGCTTCCGATAAATCAACATCTGTCACATCATCTGCTTTAAAGCGAACACTGCTGTATGGCGTTACAAGCGTTACCATGTCTATATCGGAGGTAAGGTTTTTCTTTTCTATTGCAACCGGTTCTTTATTGTCAACCACAATTCTTATATTCTTTCTTATATTTCTTTTTGCATAGGAGCCTATCACATTGTTTACGGCAGAATACGCTTCATTTGCCTTGTCTGCCGTATCAGCGATAAGTGCATCATCAATAACTATCTCATTACCCTTAGCATTAAGAGTTGCAACTCTTGCTATTGCCTCCTCGGCATATAAAGATATATTGTCCAGTGCCGTTGCATTCTTATCTGCCACAGAGTTCAATGCTGACTGTACTGACTTTGCAGCGGAATCGGCATCTGTTACATTGTCAAGCTCAGATACGGGAAGTTCGGGAACCGGGTCTGTTTCGTTGTATATATATTCTGCACTTTTGGTCTGAGCAGTTGTTGTTTCTGAACTTTCTGTTATTGCCTCTGTTGTGTCTTCTGTTATATCTTCGTCAGTTTTTGCCGATGTAGTTTCAGATGTAACATCTGCCTGATCAATTGTTTTTTCATATACTACTCTTAACCCATAACCTAAAGATGCCAATTCTGAAAAACTTTCATTACTAGATATATATTTGTCAGCGTAGGAACCTTTTACTAAGTGATATATGGGTAATTCACTAGGATATGTAATAGGACCATTATGAAGAGCCCCATCTTCCATATATGTTATACTTTCGGGTATATAAACCTCTGTATTAGGCATAACTTCATACTCTAATGGCAACCACTCCGTACCTAATCCTTTAACCGGAACTGCACCAATAGACTTTGGAATGGTAATTATATAATGATCTCCTTGTTTTTTAGCAACCTTATCAAAAGAACAATTTGTTATAATGCCGTCAGGAGATATTGTCCAACCCGAATCATCTGCAAATGCTATAACACTAAAACTATTTACAATAAATGCAATACTTAAAATCAATCCAATTATTTTTTTCATAGTTTATCCCTCCTATAAATTAAGTTATTATTTATTCCACGACCCTCAGAACATCATTCACAGGGTCTGTGATATACACCTTACCATCAAGCACACCTATTTCCATAAGATAGCTTGGGGCTATCTCTGCATCACTTGCTTTTCCGTCCTTTGTCTGAGGTTTAAGCTCGGTGCTTATTTTTCCTGCAAACGTTTCAGAATATGAAGCAATGTTGCCATTGTTTATTTCTATTCTTCTGAGCAAATTGTAGTCCATTATATAAAGTGAATTATCCTTATAAAAAAGACTTCTTGGTTCAAAGAACATAGGATCCGGACCGTCTACAAACCTTGTATTATCATCTACCCCTGCAAAGAGCCTCAGCTCACCTGTCGGAACATCATAATAATATATAGAACCTTTTACAGAATTGCCCAAAAAGATATTGTCATTTTTGTCAATTGTCATACAGGTAAAGCCTTGATCTACCTCTTTGAGATATTCCATATCATCTTTGTTGAATCTTGCAATATAGTTAGCACCCATACCCACATTATTTATAAGCGCATATATATTGCCTTTGCTGTCAATGTCAAAATCGGTAATCTTGCTGTAAACGGCCTCAGTTATGTATATACCATCGGCGGTATTTCCGCTAAGCTTAACTATTCCGTAATACTGCTCACCGCTTTCGTCTTCAAAAGCATTTGTAGTAAAATACACATCATTGCCATAACAACGCACAATGGCAGATGAAATATAACTTGGTTCAAATTCAACGGTTTCGCTTTTGCCGTTGCTTATTTTTCTTATGGCTCCCGAATCAGAAATAAATATAGAACCGTCTGCCGCTATGTCCATACTTTCGGGGGAAAGAAACTCCATTTTGTCAACGGTGCTGTCATATCTCTTCCTTGCTCCATGCCCTGCATATGTGCTTATTGTCTTATTGGCGGCATATTTTATTGTGGTATCATAAACAATTATCACAATAATTATTTCAAGTTGTCTAAACCGAAAGTAAAAAACAAGGAGGAAAACGCAATGACGGAGACCAAGAAAAGTAAGATGTGCGAAGAATACGCACGGTGCAAACAGAACATCCTCTCCAGTAGCGCAGAACGCAGAATGGAGAGCCTTAACACAGAGGCAGCACAGGAAGGGCTGAGATTTGAAATGACAAATGAAGCCCAGTACATGATGCCTAACTACCTCGGAGCGCCAAGATATAGGCTTGTAAAAGCCTAAACAAAAACCGAAAGGAGAATGAAATATGTACAACGCAGAACTCGAAGAACTTTTTGATCAACTTGTGCCAGAGATCGGCAGCGCAGAAACAGTCGCAGGAGAAATAGTAAGAGCCATCTGCCAAATCGGATATAGATGCTACAACGACGGAGATCACCTCGGTGTAGGATACGGCAGAGAGACCTGCAACCCAGCAGGAAGATACCTTGCCAAAAAGTGCAACGACATGATAGCGCTTCTGATAGATAAAATATGGGGCGTGGAAGACGACTATAACTACGATACAGGTCTTGCGGTACTTGAAGACGCTATTTTGAAATACCTCGACCAACACCCAGAACTAAAGGAGACTAAGAACGAAGAAGATATGTGGGACTTCGCAATAATGGAGGGTGTAGACATAGACAAATACGAGAGTGGGGTTGAATATAGGCAGCCTATAAGCTCGGAGGACGCAAAGAAATGGACAGACATACTGCCGACTGATGTTTACAACAGGTTGTGCAACTGCCGGAGCTACAAGACAGACATCGAGACGCTTACTAACGCGAAATGGACAGCAATGCAGTACGCAGGTAAAGACAAAGAGGGCTTCACGAAGGAGGACGCGTTGGTGGCGGTTTTGGAGGTGCTCGACAGCAACGGTCAGGAGTTCGCCCTCACTACGGACGAATACAACGACTTCTGCAGATAATGAAAGGAGAACAAACATGAAGAAATTAATTTACGACATTATCGAAGTAGGTAAAGACATAAAGAGTATAGCAATAACCATTTTCTGCGAAATTGTCGCAGATATATGGGATTACGGCTTAACAATAGGCGAACTTACGGCAAAGGCAGTAAGCAGAGTAAAAGCAAAGATTGACTTTGTAAGGAGCATAAGAGGCATCGGATTTATAAGGGAGGTGCGATAATGGGATTAATTATGACCGCGATCCTTGCAATTTTAAAAATAAGCAGCATTCTAAATCTAACATGGAGCCTCGTGCTCATGCCTTTAACAGTAGAGGGAATATTCTGGGCAGGAATGATTTACTTATTTATGAGAGCAGCAAGCGAAGCAAGCAAAGACAGTGCTAAAAAAGAAACGGAGGAAAAGTAAATGAAGGTTAGAGATTGCATAGAAAAATACAAGTTAAACAAAAAGCTTTTAGACAGCATTCAAAACGACAGCTACAGAGATGAAGAGGAAGAAAGCCTTGCGATCAGGCTAAAAGAAGAAAACGAAACTATAAAGGAAACCGTACATAGTATAGGGGAACCATACAGCGACATAATAATGATGCATTATTTCCGCGGGCTTTCGTTAAGATTTATAGCAAAAAGATTGTTTTATAGTTACCCTAACATTGTAAAAATGCGCAAAAAAGCGGAAGAACTGTTAGAAGAAAAGCTCAATAAAACAGAAAACACCTAAAATAAAGGAGGCATAATCAGAAAGAATGAAACAGAAATATAAATCAACAAGAGATCACGCAATCGCAGAACACCGCAAGATGTGGCGGTGGATCGCAGACGAAACGACAAAGCGCCAAGAGCCTGTCACAAAGGAGGATTATTTTGTGGCAATAGGTTTAGAAGTAATACCTTTTTGCAGATGCTTTTTATGCGACTACTGCGGCGTCATATGCGAGAACTGCCCGTTGGTATGGGATAGTAATATATCAGATTTTAAATGCTTTGATAAAGACAGAAAAGGCGATGGAAAAGGATTGTATGAAAAGTGGTTTAAATGCACCCCGGATGAATGGGAGCAGGCAGCCGAGTTGGCAAGACAAATAGCCGAGCTGCCGGAAAGGGAGGAATATCGTGATAATATTCCCGAAAATTTACAGAATAGCAGCCGATAAGAAAAAGCTGATGATGATTGCCGTTATTTGGAAGAGGCTTTAGAAAACTTGGAAACTGCTATTGATAATATAGAAGAGGTGGTGGAATAATGAGGCGATATAAGGATATATCCGAAGGGATAAGGCTTCGCATGCTTAGGGTGATAGAGCAGGACAATTCAAGCGAGGGCAGCGAATTTAAAAGAAAACAGGCTGCGCGGCACGAACTCAATGAACACTATGTATGCGCTGCGGCAAATGTAGCAAACATATATGAGATAATATCTTTTTGCAATACATACGGCTGTACGGCAGATTATATTTTGGGACTGAGCGACAGCCCATATGTGATAGGAGGTTAAAAATGGGATATTTAAAAGAAAAATACAAAATGACACTACTCGGCAATACACCCGAGGGAACTTGCCCTGAATGCGCCATAAAGCATGACCCAGAGCAACCGCACAACAGAGACAGCATTGCGTATCAATATAAATTTTACGACCAACATGGGCGCTTTCCAACATGGGCAGACGCTATGGCGCATTGCCCGAAAGAAATTAAAGAATTATGGACGCAGGCTTTGAAAGAACGAGGTATTGAAGTTGAATAGGAGGATTGGACGCGACATGGGATTTGAAAGTAAAGAGATAGACAGCACGAACACAATGACAACGGTTGAATGTTTAATAATTTTAGGGACTTTAGCGTTGGCATTTGCAGGAGAACAGGGAACAGGGAAAACAGCCTTTGATGCAATAAACTACGCAATAAATTACATAGAGAGCCACCCAGATAAGAAAAGATTTTTTTACACATACGGCTCGGACAGAGAATATCCATATGGAGCAGGAGAGTATGTAGAGGTACACGCAAAGGACGCCCAGACGGCAAACAAAATATACAGCGACCAGTACCCTAACAGACCCGGAAACATACTAAACTGCGCATTCGTTTACACCGAAGATCAGTGGATAGGCGAAGGAATAAGGGATAAATACTACAAGGACAAGCTGCCTGCGGTGGTTATGGAGGAAAACTAAAACACGGAGGTGATAATATGGCATACTACCATGTGTGCGAGTATTGCGGAAGTAATCTCGATCCAAACGAAAAATGCGACTGCCAGAAACAGGAACAAAATCAAGAGCAAAAGTCAGAGCAAAAGGAAATAAACGCAAAGCGAGCGTTGGCGTCATAACCTTACACATAAACCCCCACCGAAAATGGCGGGGGTTTATTTTATAGAAAAGCCCATTCAATTTTTACATGGTCATCATCAAGGACGATTTTGTCAATAAGCGTCGATATAATTTCTCGCCGATCCGCAGCGTCGGCAGATTTCCATACCGTAGCAAAATCATCCAAGAGCGCAGCAAAAGCGTCATCGCTATAGTCCCTTTTAGGACCAGGAGGCTCGATAGCAGCAAGCTGTTCTTCAAGGGCAACTTTATCCCGATGTAGCTTTCCTATACGCGCAGAAACAACTTCCATAGGCATACGCTCGTCCTGATATAAATCCATAAGTCGTCCGATTTGCTTATCCAAATTTTGAATTTTTTTTGTAATAATACCAACTTCAGCAGGGACAGAGGCAGTCGTCTCGGCTTTTTTTACTTTTAAAAGTTTTTTATAATAAGACGAATCAAACAAGAGCCTTGAAACCTCGCCTTCAATAATAGAATCAAGATCAGCCATCCGCCAATTTTTGTTTTTGCATTTTTCGGTCGTCATCATACGCTTCACCGTCCCAGCCCTAGAATAGCAGGAATAATATTTATAAGTTTTATGATTATGCTTCACATGGTACCTTGCGCCGCATTTTCCGCACCAAACCAAGCCGGTGAGTAAATACCTCGACACATAAGCGGAGTCCCCGAATACCTCTTGACGCTTCTTTAAAATGACAGCAACGCGGTCAAAGGAATCCTTGTCTATAATAGCAGGGTGTGCGTTTTCTGTAACTACGCCGCCGAAGCGCACAGTGCCAAGATAAATATCGGAAGTAAGAATACGACGCACAGACATACGCCCTGACTTTTGAGACCAAGATCCGTAGCGATTTGTATACCCCTCGGAGCGTAGCCGTTCCGCAATTTTTTCAGGAGAGAATCCGTCAATATACCACTCATAGATTTTACGCACCTGTGCAGCTTCATACTCGTTTATAACAAGCCGACCGTCAACATAGTTATAGCCAATAGGCGCATAACAACCGCCGTGATACATACCCTCCTTCGCCCTTTCAAGACGACCCATAAAGGTGCGCTCCTTGATTTGCTCGCGTTCAAGCTGGGCAAAAACAGAAAGAATACCAATCATAGCCCTTCCAAAAGGCGTAGAGGTATCAAAGGACTCGGACATAGATATAAAATCGACATTGTGAGGCAAAAATACATCCTCAAACAAATACAGAGTATCGCGTTGAGAACGAGACAAACGGTCAAGTTTCCAGACGATAATGAGGTCAAAGCTTTCTATATCCGATATAAGTTTTTGTATACCGGGGCGATCCAAATTTGAACCCGAATAACCCCCGTCAATATAACATTCCGCAGGGAGCCAATCATGTGCCTTGCAAAAAGCAAAAAGCCGTTCCTTTTGCGCCCCGATAGAATATCCCTCTTGCGCCTGTTCAAGAGTAGACACTCGGATATATAATGCTACGCGTTTCATGACAACACCCCGTCAACAACATAAAGCCTGTTTGCGTTTTTTTCGGGTTCCCTTTTAATTTGATGCGAAAATCGGCAGAACCATACGAGCGCATCGTGGTCGACCGAAGCAAGCGCAGGGACTTTATAAATTTTATTTTGAAATGTCCCTGGATTTTTTGAGATATAAGCAATGGCAGCTTCGGCGGCAGATCGGCGCAAAGTAATGGAGGTTAACTCAGTTTCCCCAGTTTCGGCAACCCAACAGCCGTCAGAAGAATTATTTTTGTATTCCATATGACCATAAGCCCCGCAAGAAATACAAAGTTGTACCGTCGCCTCAGCTTCGCTCCACTCCCCGAAGCGCATAAGCAACTCGGGCATATAATCACGCACCGACACAACGGGAGGAAGCTCTCCGTCCTGTTTAAAACAACGAGAGACAAAAGCCGGTAACTCAGGAAGTAAAAAACGACATAGACGCAATTTGTTTTCGTCCCCTTTTATGGTAAGGATTTCACGGGAAACAGTAAGAAAATCATATAACGGATCGTCAGTAGCTTCTGAATGAGCTACCTCGTTTGATACAGATAATTCTACATGGTTGTTGTTGAATATAAGCCTACAAGCTCCATCTGCAATAGCAGATACTTTAGAAAATAAATATTGTTTACGCCCCACAGGCAGCACCTCCAAAAGGAACTACCGAAACAGAAATAAAAGCTCCAAGCCCATCGGCAGCAGGAGACAACGACACCGATACAGAGCCGCCAATATAATCTGCAGCCACATGATAAGGAGATACCTCCGACACTCCATTAAATCCATTAGAACGCAAAGAGGATACAACTAAAGGCAACCAATCACCACAAGAACCACAAACCAAAATGGAGCGCGTAACAGGTTCATTTTTATTCATATGTAGTAGCCCCCTTTTTGCGGTTTTCGTCGGCAATTTTAAAAGCAAAATCCAACAATTTTATACGATCGCGTATTTCAAGAGCTTCATATACACGAACAAGCTCCGCACACTCGTCAGACAAAATACGCTCCCCACCATTTACAACATAAACTGTTCCTGAATTCGGTCCTAAATTGCCAGAGAGCGACCCGTTGTTGACAAAAGAGGATCGGTTTTTCTCTTCACCGGTTAATAGCCATTCAACAGATACGCCAAAAAAATCAGCAATTTTGCAAATCAATTCAGCAGGAGGATCGGAACCCCGTGTACGCCAAGAACTAATGTTCCTTGAATTCGTACCAATAGCAGAAGCAAAATCCTTTTGCGATATATGCCGTTCCTCGAGAATACTAAAAAGCCGCTCGTTTATAGACATAGACTCACCCCCATAAGCATATAAAGAAAATATTTTCTTAAAAAAGAACAAATTTACTTGACAAAGAAAAAATGCACTGCTATACTGTAAGTGTACCCAGACAAAAAAGCAAAAATAGGGTTCAAATTTAAGTACAGCACAATTACAGTATAGCACAATACTGTAACAAAAACAAGCTAATTTGCAGAAAGGAGGTGCAAATATGGCAATTATGAAAAGAGCAACGAGCAGAAACGGAGACTTTCACTCCTTCAGCTCGCGTGTACCCACAGACATTTACAACGAATTAAGCGAGTGGGCATACAAAAACAAAATGACATTCTCAGCGGCTATAGGCGTACTAATCGAAAAATCCCTTCAAGCGGAAAAAACAGGAATATATACGCCATACGCAGACCCTTGTGCCACTAATTAAATTATAAACCGAAAGCGAGGTGGAAGCAATGAGGGAAAAAAGCGAGAATTTATACAAAGCGAGCAGAACAACCGCAGGTCTGACGCAGGAACAAGCGGCTGCGCTTCTGGCAATAGCTCCAAGGACGCTTTCAGACTATGAGAACGGACACACAAGAGTGCCTGACGACATAGTAGCAGCCATGAGCGACTACTACAAAGCACCACTACTGGCAATACAACACTTACAGCAAACAAGCGTGTTAGGGAAATACCTGCCGGCAATAATAGCTCCACAGACAAACGGAGACTTGACGGCTCAGCTTTCCATAGCCGAATGGAGGCTTAAACAAGTAGTAGATGACATTTTGCGAATAATGGAGAACGGAACCGTAGATGAAGCGGAAAAGCCCGGATTTAAACAGGCTATAGAATATTTAAGGCAAATAAACAGCAAATTGCTGTCAGCCGCCGTATTTGCGGAGGGGATAGAGTGAATAAAGACAAAATAAAAATACCATATAACGCAGCTGGGCAAAGAGCATTTGATGTGTTCTACAAGGTAGCAGCCAAGCTTTATATGGCAGCTCAAGATGCAACAAGCGAATATGTAGCGAGAGAATATCCCGAAAGCGAAACAATAGCGGAAAAATACGCAAAAGGAAAGTATAAAAGAACAATAGCAACGCCCGAAGGGAATAAGCTAATATGCTACGACTTTGAAACAAAAGAAGTAGCACAAATGAGGACATAAAAAGACAGGCTGCAGAACAGCCCGTCTCAACCGAAAGCGAACAAAGCGATGAACAACGCTCTGACGCAATAATATTATATCATATAGAAATATTAAAGTCAATATATAAGGCTTGAATTTGCCGAGAGCGGAAAATAACGATTAATTGAAAGGAGAACAAAGTATGGACGCAACAACGATGGTTCAGCTTAACAAGTATCCACCGGATAAGTACAATGTACTTATACCAGTAACAAGCATGCAGGTCATGAGCAATCTGCAGAAGGTAGTTGTAAACGAAGTAAAACTTAACCCGGACACCGAAAAAGGTAATGATGTATACCTTGACAAACAAACCGGGAAGCTGGCAATAACAGCAGTTGGAGGCACGAAACTGGCAGCAGCAGCAAATATAAGCATAGTATATAACGAAAGCGAGCAACCCGATGTCTGCAAGCGCTGTGTACAAATGGCGAAAGCGACAAACAAAGCGCAGAGCTGCGGAACATGCCCTCACGCCTACGATGTTAAACATACAGTTACAGTAAGGGTCCCGGAGCCGAGCGGTGGCTTTAGGCTTATAACAAAAAGCAAAGAGATTGATTGCTCACTGGAAAAGCAGACAATGAAGGAAGCACAATACAAAAAATTCCTTCCGCACAGAACGAGCATTGCAGAGACTAAAGCATATATGCGTTGTCTAAGAGCTGCGCTGGGATTGGCGCAGGGATATACAAAAGCAGAAATCGAAAAACCTTTTGTAATAGCGCATATAGTACCAAACCTTGACGCACCCGACATAAGGCAGGCTTTAATAAGCAATTCCCTTAAGGATATGGGCATGCTGTTTGAGATACCAACAAAACAAACGGCAACAGTCCCGCAGCTTCAGATGAACGAATTTTACGAGGACAGCGAGGATAACTACACAGAAGGCGAATATCAGGAGGCAAATCAAGAGGCAGATCAGACACAAGATTTTGAAGAACCTCTTCCCTGGGATATACCAGCTCAAGAAGTAATCACTTGCGCCGATTGCGGAAAAGAAATAATAGAAACGGCAGGCAAAAACGGAAGCGTGTGGACGCCACAACGCATAAGCGAATATTCTAATAAAAGGTTCGGACGCTGCCTTTGCCCCGATTGCCAAAAGAGAGCAAAAGCATAAGGAGGCGGAGCAATGAAGATATTACATTGTGCAGATTTACACTTAGGAGATTTGACGGGTCCCATTAAAGACGGCAAAAACGCACGGCGAGCAGATACGCTCAGGTGTATGGATACGATCGTAAAATCAGCAGAAGAAAAAAAACCCGATATATCGATAATAGCGGGCGATTTGTTTAACAGATCAAGAGTGTGGGCGGACACAGCGCTTGACGATATATCCGCCGCCATAACGGAATTTATAAAGCCCTTGTGCATGACAAGTGGATATGTGGTGCTTCTTTTCGGCACCCAGAACCACGACAACCCAAAAGCGTTTGAAACGCTAAGACACCTGACACAAGGTATAAATAACCTTAAAATTTATACAACGCCAAAATGCGACACGATCCCGACGAAGGACGGAGTCGTACAGTTATTGGCTATGCCCGGATTTGATAAGGGTAGGCTCAGAGCATTTATGCCTAACGCAGACGCAGAGACGGAAAACAAGAATGCAACAGCTCTTGTAAACGAGATAATAGCAGGACTGGCAGCCGAAACTTGCGCAAACGAAACGGCAGCCAGAATACTGGTGGCGCATTATACAGTAGCAGGCGCAGAAGGAGAAAACGGTCAGAGCTTCCTCGCAGGGCAGGATGTAGTTATATTGCCACAAACAATAGACATGGCAGGAGTAACGCTGGGCTGTTTCGGACACATACATAAGCCGCAGAGGTTGACAAGCAAGACGCCTGCATACTACAGCGGCAGCCCCAACGAGCTGACCTTTAACGACGAGGGCATAGAGCACGGCTTCTATTACCACACGATAGAGGGCGGAGAGGTTATCAAAAGCGAATTTATGCCGACGCCTTCGAGAAAACACCATACAGTACACCTTACAAGGGATATGGTAACGGAGTTTATAACGACGGGAGACATAACAGCGACGGACGCAGAAGCATACGACGCTATAGTAAGAGTTTACTATGACTGCACCGCAGAGCAAGACAAACAGCTCAACAGAGCAGCCCTGCAGAACTGGCTCCTTGATAAAAAGAATTACGGAGCGTTCTATGTTGCCGATTTTGTACGGAAGGAGGCAGACTACGAAGCAACCCTGACGGAAGCAGCTACAGAGGAATCGCCAACAGCAGCCCTGCACAGATACCTGAATAAGATAGTAGAGACCAGCGACAACATGACCGAGGCTGATATGTCGAGGATTGAAGAACTGGCAACACCGATAATCAGGCAGGCAGACGATGGCAGAGAAACAGACAAACGAGTCGGCGCTTTTATACCGCAAAAAATTGTTATAGATAATTACCGCAGCTATTCACACGCCGAATTTGACTTTAAAGATATCCGAATGGCAATGGTCAATGGACAAAATGGTGTCGGCAAAAGCAGTCTTTTTATGGACGCAATAGCTGATTGCCTATATGAGACCAGCAGAGACGGAGCAATAGGCGAATGGCTAAGAGTCGGAGAAAAGAAAGGCTCAATAATTTTTGAATTTGAGATGGGCGGAATCAGCTACAGAGTATCAAGAACCCGAACAGCAAGCGGCAAAGGAACGCTGGCACTGGCAAGGTTCGACCCCGACACAGGAGAGTGGGTAAACGAAAGCGATACCACCATGAGGCTTACGCAGGACAAAATAATAAAGGTCATAGGTATGGACTGCCAGACATTCTGCTCCATAGCCCTAATAAGACAGGACGCATACGGACTGTTCCTTGACGCAGACAGCGACCGCAGAATGGAAGTACTTTCTACCTTGCTCGATTTAGGATTGTATAGCAGAGCAGAAGAAATAGCAAAGGCACTGGCAACGGATCAGCGCAGAGCAATAGCACAGATCAACGACCGCATGAATATATTGCAGGAACAAATCGACAAAGGAGCGGATATACACAATGAAATGGAGCGTAATCAAGTGCTCGCAGAGGCAAATATAAGTAAAAAAGCCGTAGCAAATGAACAAATAAAAGCTACGGAAAAAGAAGAAGCACTCAGACAGGAACTTATATCACAGGCTGAAAAGAAGGAGCAAGAAATCCTCGAGCTTGAAAAACAGATAAACGAAAAGTCTGCAGAGCTTATAAAACAGGAAAAAGAAAGAGATGCCGCATCTGAAATGTCAGCAATGCTCCCTTCAGCAACAAAAGCAGTAGCAGACCTTGAACGAGCAAGAAAAGACCTTGAAGCCCTGGCTCCTAACGAAACCAGACTTGCCGATTTAATCAAAGAAAAAATAAAGGCAGATAACCTGATCCTAAACTACAGGAAAAATATACTCGATATCCGAAGAAACATAGAAGAAACAAAAAAAATTCTCAAAGATAAAGAGGAAATAGAAGCAGCAGTAGCAACAATCGATGCCGTCAGAGAGTCAAGAGAAAAGCTTATGCCCCTGCAAACGGAATATAACGAGCTAACAGCCAAAATCAGAGACCTTAAGGCAAAAAGGGATAAAACAACTGCAGAATATAAGGCAGAAATAGAAACACTGCAAAATTCTATTTCAACAGCGCAAAGAAAAACAGATATGCTGACATCTAGCGGATGCCCTATTGCCAACAAAGCGACATGCGAATTTTTGAAAGATGCTCAAGCAGCGAAAATAGAGGTTCTCGAGCTGAATACAAAGCTTGGAAACAAAAAAGCTGAAGCAAGACAGGTATATGACAAAGCAACTACCGAAATTGAAGCCATAGAAGCGACTGTGGCGCGAATTCCAAATCCAATCGAGGAATTAGACACACTCATACAAAAAGAGCGCACAGCGGCGCCCATAGCAGCGCAGGCGGCAAGGTTGGCAGGAGCCGAAGCAAAAATGCAGCACCTAAAAAAGGACGAAGCCGATACCGAAAAAGCAATGGCTGAGATAAAGAGCGAAGTCGAGTCTACAACAAAAGAAATAAGGAGTCTAACATGGAGCGCAGAAAAGGCAAAAAATTTACGCTCGACCATAAAGGACTTAGAGCCTATAGCGGCGCTTAAACCGCAATGTGTAGGCGCAGAAGCCACCGTGAAGGCTTTAACTGTAACAGTTGACCTTTTGCACAAGGATATAACAAAAACGCAGGAGAAAGCAACTCAGGCGCATATGGAGGCGGAAGAAATAAAAAGCCGCATACCAAGCGAGAGCTCAAACCTTGAAGCATTAAGAGATGAACTCAAAAAAATAGAATCCATGGACAGATATTACGCAGGTGTTATAGGAGGATTGGAAGCCCAGCTCAAAGCAATAGAACAACAAAAAGAGCAGTGGGAGGTATACAGAGACGAAAAGGCAGAAGTAGCGAGAAAACTGCGTGACTACGAGATACTAGCCGGAGCTTTCGGTCTCGATGGAATCCAATATAACATAATACGCAACACCGTCCCTGAAATACAGGAAAAAGCAAATTCTATATTAGCCGCTATGACAGGCGGAAGAATGGCGGTTGATTTTAAGACAGAAAGGGAGTTAAAAAACAAAAAAATGGTCAATAGCCTAGATGTATGGATTAACAGCATAACGGGCGGAAGCAGACCTTATAACAGCCACAGCGGAGGCGAAAAGGTAAAAATAGCACTAGCAGTTACACTGGGACTGGCGGATGTAAAGGCTCATAGAGCAGGCGTGCAGCTCGGTATGCTTTGGATTGATGAACCGCCCTTCTTGGACGGAGACGGCACCGAAGCATATGCGGATGCGTTAGTCAATATGGCAAATCGCAATCCACAAATGCGAATTTTGGCGATAAGCCACGATCCGCAGCTTAAGGCGAGATTTGCACAGAATATAACAGTAACCGCAGGAGAAAACGGCAGCGAGGTAACAATGGACTGAGGACTGAGGTGGTAATATGGCATGGATTACAAGCAGTCAAGAATTGCGATATCATCCAAAAACAAAGAGGCTGGCGAGGAGGCTCGACTTGTCGCCAGCCGCAGCCATAGGTCATTTGCATTGCCTATGGTGGTGGGCAGTAGACTATGCTCCCGACGGCGACCTGTCAGACCTTGAAGATTGGGAGATAGCAGACGCAGCCGGATACGAGGGAGATTCCGTAGACTTTGTAATGGCTCTCGTCTATTCGGGATTTTTAGACAACAACGAGGAAGGACGCTTATATATACACGACTGGAGCGAACACGCTGGGCAAACAATAGAAATGCTCAACAGAACGAAAAAAAATAATCGCGATAGGCAACGCAGATATAGAGAAAAGCGCAGACTTGCCAAGGAAATCACGGATAGTAACGCAGATGTAACGGGCGACAGTAATGTTATTGTAACGGATAGTAACGCAGATGTAACGGGCGACAGTAACGCCGATGTAACGGAAATAACGCCCTTACATAACATAAACATAAACAATAACACAACACAAGATAATATAACACAAGATAACAATTCTCTTCCCCCTTCCCTCGCAGGGGGAGAGAGCGAGGATCAAGCGCAGAACAAGCGAACTGACCTTCAACAGAAAAGATTTGCTGAATTTTGGTCTGTGTATCCGAAAAAGAAAAGCAAAGGTAGCGCAGAAAAAGCGTGGAACAAAATCAAGCCGGATAAACAGCTCTTTGAAAAAATAATAAAGGCTGTAGGAGACAATATAAGGCTCAATACTACATGGCAGAAAGACAATGGTCAATTTATACCATACCCTGCTACATGGTTGAACGCCAAAGGTTGGGAAGACAGCTTAGAGGATATGCACATAGGAGGTGAGCGTGGTGCAGAAAACAATGACCCCGGAGCGTCCCATTACACTGCCTTTAGACAAAGCTCGGGATTTAGAAAAGCAAATACAGAGCCAAATACTGACAACTGATGAATCTATCGCATATTTCAAAAGCGAAAACTTTGCAAACAATTTTACAAAGTTTAGATATGCAACCACAAGTCAAATAAAAGAGCTATCACATAAGGGGCGAAATGCAGTAAGAGGTTTGAATCCATGGGAAGGAGACGGAATTGATTTTTGGAAGACAACGCCAACCGAAAAGCTAAAAATTCCAGAACCGAAAACCTGCGAATTTTGCGGAGCGCCTCGAGAGTACCTAGGGCTTATTTGCAAAAGCGATAGCTTCTACGATTGGGAAATAAAAAAATGGTCTATAATTCCTCAACACTGTTGTTGCGATAAGGCACAACAACAGCACATAATCGAGGAAAAGGAAAGACAAAAAAAAGAAGCTGAAGCAAGACAGCGCATGGCTGAAGAAGCAAAAAAAGAAAAATTTAAGAAGCTTATGTTTGAAAGCGGAATAAAGCCGAGATTTCTAACTCGCACATTTGAAAATTTTTTAATAGATACGCCCGGCAGAAAAACGGCTTATACAGCAACAAAAAACTACGCTGATAATTTCTCCGCATACAGCGCCAATGGAGATGGGTTATACATCGAAGGTACATTTGGAACAGGCAAAACGCACCTAGCCGCTGCGATAGCAATACAGCTTATGCGAGACGGACACCAAGTCGTTTTTAAAACGGCAGATGATATGCTCCAAGATATTAAGGCTACATTTGACTACACAGGACGGCAAGAAAAAGAGGCTTTAAACGAGTTTAAACAGTGCGAACTGCTGATTATTGATGACATAGGCAAAGAACAAGCAACAGATTGGTCTACTGCCCAGCTCTACGCAATAATAAACGATCGCTACGAAAATCAACGACCGACAATCATCACTACAAATTTTAATGAAGATGAATTAATAATGGCGGAGTCGCCTAAAGGCACAGGATCCCACAGGATAAAAGCCATAATAAGCCGCCTGCACGAAGTATGCACGCTAGTCACCATGTGCTGGCAAGATTGGAGGGGAACTGAATGACAAGATACGCCAACAGAGGGATGACCTTTGAAGGGCTTATAGAATTTTCCAACAGACAATGTTGCCAGAGCGGAGAGGCAATTGTCGAAAAACAACACACGCTTTGTAAGCCATTACGAAATGCACAGGGTAAAATCGTAAGCGCAAAATACGAAGAAAAGGCAACTGTAGATTTTGTAGGAAGAATAGGATCGCGACCAATAGCGTTTGAAGCAAAACACTGCTCAACAGATAAAATTGACATTAAGCGAGTGGAAGAACACCAGTGTGCTTTTTTGCGAAACTGGACGGAAGAAACAGCTGCAATAGGATTTGTAATAATAAGCTTCAACCTGCAGAGCTTTTACATAGTACCGTGGCAATATTGGGAAGCAGCAAAAGAAGCCAAGAAAACAAAACAAAAATCCGTTGTAGTATTCAGTCCTATAGGCACGGCATGGCAAGTAACAGGGAAAGCAAGTATAAAAAAAGACGAACTGCCACCAGAGTGGGAAGTAAAAACAGGCGGCAAATATGGTCTTGATTGGATCGGCACAGTAAAAAGACTATGGCTAATAAACGGAGGCAGAGAGCAATGAAAGAGATTTTGACGCTAGGCTCATTGTTTGACGGTGCCGGTGGTTTTCCATACGCAGGGATGCTGGCAGGAATTGTGCCGATATGGGCTTCAGAAATAGAGCCATTCCCTATTAGGGTAACAACCCGAAGATTTCCAAATATGAAACATTTAGGAAATATAAAGGACATAAATGGAGCCGAAGTAGCTCCTGTAGATATAATAACCTTCGGAAGCCCATGCCAAGATTTATCGGTAGCAGGCAACAGATCAGGTCTTAAAGGAGAACGATCGGGGCTATTTAAAGAAGCAATACGGATAATACGAGAAATGAGGGAAAAGACCAATGGACGCAAACCAACTTACATTGTATGGGAAAATGTCCCCGGAGCCTTCAGCAGCAATAAGGGAGAGGATTTCCGAATCGTCCTCGAAGAGATTGCAAAAATCAAAGATGTTCGGGGGGGGGAGACTATCAATACCTAGACCTAACAAAGGAAAATGGAAACCCGCAGGAGAGGTGCTGGGAGATGGTTACAGTATCGCGTGGAGAACCTATGACGCTCAATATTGGGGAGTACCCCAGAGAAGAAAGAGAATCTATCTTGTCGCAGATTTTGGAGGGCATAGTGCCGGACAAATACAATTTAAGTCCGACCGCCTGCTCAGGAATCCTACGCAGAGCAGAACAGAGAGGAAAAGAACTGCCGGAGCTTCTGAGGATAACCCTTCTCAACCAACAGCGGGGGGGGTGAAAGCCAAAGTATACGAAAACCACGCCAATGACAGCCGTATAAAAGAGCTTGGAAAAGTAGGAGAAACAGTAACTACAAGATACGGCACAGGCGGAAACAACACTCCTATAGTGGTTCAGGAACGAACCCCGACAGTATATAGCTTATCAAGCAAAGGAAGCGAAGCATGGCTGAGCGATAACCCACATAGCGGCTGCCATGAGGTCGAAGTTACAAGAACGCTTGATACGAACGGAGGAAACCCAAACTGCGCGCAGGGAGGCAACATAGTGATACAACCAAAGCCGTATACCGTAGGAAACGGACAAGTGGACGGAGCTACACACCTTGACCCTTTATGCAAGACACTTAACTGTATGCACGATCCTATGATCGTTTTAATTCCGCAGGAAAAACCAGCATACGGCATAGACAGGGCAGCGTTCAATCAAGGCAAAAACGCTCGGTATAATTCTAGTATAGAGGAGGAGTTGGAGCCTTGCCTTGTAGCAAAAGGACCTAATGCTGTGGCAGTGCCGCAAGACAGCGATCAGTATCCATACATAGCAAGGAGGCTCATGCCGATAGAGTGTTGCAGGCTACAAGGATACCCAGACTATTGGACAAAGGATATAGCAACGCCAGAGCCGACAGAAACGGAAATAGACTGGTGGCAAAAGGCGTTCGAAGCGCATCGAAAAGCTACAAATCCAAACGGCAAACCAAAGACACGCAATCAAATACGGAAATGGCTTCAAAGCCCGCAGACAGACAGCGCTGAATACAAAATGTGGGGTAATTCGTTAGCGATACCGTGCGCATACACAGTACTGGCGGGGATTGCCGAAGTTTTAACCAAATGCAAAGGAGTGGGTAGACAACGAATGGAACAGAACGGTCAGGAAACTCCTTCACCCGGATCCAGAGGCGAAAGAAATGACGGAGGTGAATATATGGACGAAATAACCATGATGCCAACCAGAAGATGCAAAAGGTGCGGGCGACTACTATTCAGCTCGGACGCATTAAGGACAGGGTACGGTTGCCAATGTGCCAAAAAAGCAAAGAAGGAGGACATGGAAAAGCGACCCGATCCGAACCAAATAACCTTGTTTAATCTTGAAACCAAAAAAGAAAGCGAAGTGAAAGAATGAGAGATATACTTTTTAGAGCGAAAAGCGCAGATAAATTTGACGAAGGCAAATGGTTGAATGGGAGCTATGTCTATTTTAACAGCACACATAGAATTTATAATAATAAATTTCCGTCAGAAGGGTGGGATTGGTGCTTTATAAATCCCGATACGGTCGGGCAGTACATAGGAAGGCTTGACATGGGCAAAAATAAGATTTTTGAAGACGACATATTATATGCCATGATGCCTTATGACACAGAAATAGGAAAGGTTATATGGAACATCGAAGCGGCAGGATTTTACTTAGAAACGGCAGGCGGGCTTATAGACTTTGATGATTTGAAAAGCGGTGATATAGCGGTGATTGGAAACATACACGACAATCCCAAGCTACTGGAGGAGGAATAAGAATGAAGCAGGAACTTACATATAGATGCGAAATATGTAACACAGTATATAATAACAAAGAAATATGCGAAAAGTGTGAAAAAAATCATCACATGCCAAGAGATATAGAATCGTGCCGCTATCGCCCTATAACATGTAATCAAGCTGGCTATCCTGACAGAATAACTGTTGTATTTGATAATGGTGAGTTAATTACATATAAGAGAGGATGAATAAATTGCCAAAAGAATTAAAGCCCTGTCCGTTTTGCGGAGGTAGAGATCTAACGATAATAGATTATATAGGTATTGGAGGAGCAATATATGTATTATGCCACAGTTGTGGTTCAAGTTCGGGAACATATAACACAAGGAATGAAGCCATAACGGCATGGAATAGGAGGTCGGAAGATGAGTAAAAATAAGAACAGGCAAATAACATTCAGAGGAAAAAAGCTCGATAATGGCGAGTGGGTATGCGGAGCTTTGTTTGATGGTTTATTTTTAACCTTGATTTTAGATACCATAGTGCAAAAGGGCGTAAATAATTTCCAAACAGTAGGATATGAAGTCGACCCAGAAACCGTGGGACAATATATGGGATTTAAAGACAAAAACGGAACAAAGGTTTTTGAAGGAGATGTAATAAGCCTAAACGGAAACGAGATATGCGCAGTTAAATGGGGTAGCGCCGTGGAAAAATATTTAGATTTTATTTTATTCAAAACACTTCTAGCTGCAGCTAATAACCAAGATTGCATAGAAGATTTAATGGTATTAGGCAATATACACGACAACCCGGAACTGCTCAGCATTTGCACAAATAGGGAGGGAGGAAAACAATGAAAAACACAAGGATTGAATGGTGCGATAGCACATGGAACCCAATAACAGGTTGCTATAATAACTGCGACTACTGTTTCGCAAAAAGAATAGCACAGAGGTTCGGAGGATCTAAATCCGCGCAGGGCAAAATACCGAACATAACAAATACAAACTACGGTATAATTGCAGATTTAGAAAAACCGATGCTCGATACAAACAAAAAAATAGCAGCTTACCCCTTCCATTTTTCGCCAACCCTTCATAGGTATAGGCTGGATCAGCCAAAAAAGTGGAAAGAGCCACAGACGATATTTGTCTGTAGCATGGCGGATTTATTCGGAGACTGGGTACCAAGCGAGTGGATAACAGAAGTGTTCAAAGCCACAGAGGCGGCTCCGCAGCACAGGTATTTATTTTTAACCAAAAACCCTGCAAAAATGTTTGAATATAGCCGATACCTCACAGATCATAAGAATTACTGGTTCGGAACAACAATAACAACACCCGAGCAAGCGTTTATGACAAACGGAACAGGGACAAATACATTTTTGTCGATAGAGCCTCTACATAGCGATTTTGAAAAGGAAATACCGAAGGGAAGAGTCGACGGAGTGTCGATGATAGACTGGGTAATAATAGGCGCAGAAACAGGCAACAGGGAAGGCAAGATAGTACCAAAGCCCGAATGGATTAAGCATATAACAGACAGGTGCGATGAGTATAAAATCCCGGTATTTATGAAAGACAGCCTTATTAAGATAATAGGCAACGAAAATATGCGCCGAGAATTTCCCTGGGATAAGAAGGAGGAAGGTTAAATGAAAAGCCTTGAATTTATAAAGCGCGATTTCAAAACGCTCGCCAAAGATACAGTAACTGTGCTTAATGATTTAAAAAAATTGATAAAAGAAATAGCGTTTGAACCTATAGCAAACGCACTAGTCGAGGGCGTGATATTTGTCTGGGCAATACACGAGAAATACCTCGAATACAAAGAAAATAAACAGAATTCGGAATTAAAAATTCCACAGTGCGTTATGCGCAGGTAAAAAATGAAAGGAGGAAGAAACTCGGCTGGGTACCCAGACCCGACCGCGACAATTGCAATAAGCAGAGCATACCGAGACCAGAAAAGGAAGGAGCGCAACATGAAGCAGCACAAATACATAATCAATAGAAAAACATACAAAACCGTTAAGCAGTACGATCATGAACAGTTTGATGCATTCTGTGCAAAGATATATACAAAAGGCTGGGAAGACGGACAGAGAGCAGGAAAGATTATCACCGACGACATAATAGACGCTTTGCGGAGCGTAAAGGGAATAGGACCTTCCACCCTAAATAATATAAAAGCAGCCCTTGAAGAAAAGCTGGGAGGGAGAAAAGAGGCATAATGGAAAATAAAAAAGTAAAAGTATATTCGTTCTTTATAATAAACGAAGAAATATACGAAAAGTGCATATTAAAGAAAGACCCGGACGCCGAAAAGTGTTTGTTAGCAAATGCAAAATATGTACTCGAGGATACATTTTTTACAAGCTGCTTTCTTTATGAATCGGAGGAAGAAAGAGACAGCGCGTTTGAGAAAATAAAAAAATATTTTAAAACAGCTGGAATAATTCCCGCAGTAGGATATGTAGATAAAGCGGAGCTTGAAAAAGGGAGGAAATAGCATGGTAGTTTATATATGCTCACCCCTAAGAGGGAACCCACCCTACAGCATGCAGAAGCGCAACAAGAACCTAAGAAAAGCCATAGTGTATGGACGAAAGGCATTTGTAGAAGGGTATGTGCCAATAATACCACACCTATATTTCTCCTCGTTTTTAGATGATAGCAATACGGAGGAAAGAAAAAAAGGAATTGAAATGGCTGTAGAGCTTGTAAGCAAGTGCGATGCAGTATGGGTATATGACGACGGTTGCATAAGTGACGGCATGAAAGCAGTATTGAAACAAGCAACTCTGCTCAATAAAACAATAGAATTTAAAGAGTAACAAAAAACAAGCCTCCCTGCAGACGCGCAGGGAGGTGTGCTCAGTGAGACCCGGAAAGAATAAGGAGGCTGCAGGAGATGGGCAGAAAAAAAACAGAATCACTGGAGGAAATTATAACAAAAACGGTGCTGGCTACACGCATGTCCTGCGCCAAAGAAGTTAAAGATGTATTTAAAGCTACAGAAAAAAGGCTCTACGCCTACCCCGTTCTTTTGGTAAAAAAGAAGGAAGACGAAGAAACCCTTGATGAAATCCAGAAATACGGAATAAAAGAAAAAAGCAAAAGCATAACAAGATTTGTAAAGAGCGGAACGAGGCTGTCGCAAGAGGAAATCAAAACAGGCATAATAATAGACCTGCAGGCTACGATCGCGAACGATACGCACGAAATTTATAAAATAGAAAAGGCTCTCGAGCAAATAAAGGGGGATGAATACGAAGAAATAATAAAGCTTAAATATTTCGAGCAAAAAACTGACGAAGAAATAGCGGAAAAAATGAACTGTTCGCCGAGAACAGTGAGAACCCACAAATATGCTCTAGTGGGCAGAATATCTGTGTATTTATACGGTGCAGAAGCGTTACAATAATTGCCAAATAGAGCTGCCAAAAGTCTGCCTTGTAATGTTGCCAAATAAGTGATATACTTTTTTTAAGATTAAAAGTGTGCCACAAGAGCCGTTGCAAGCAGAAGCAACGGCTCTTTTTCATGCACCGGGAAGGAGGAATGCCAAATGGCAAGACGGAAAACACCAAAGAAAATTACATACCAATCACAGGCGGAAGCCAGAACAGAAGCTGGCGGCATTCCTGTGTTCTGTGCGTTTGACAAATTGATTAACCCGAAGGATTTAATCGGAAATCCAAGAAATCCGAACCACCACCCGAAGGAACAAATAGAATTACTGGCACACATAATACAATCGCAGGGCTGGCGCGCGCCGATAACCGTGAGCAATCAGAGCGGATTTGTTGTGCGCGGACACGGAAGACTGGCAGCGGCTTTATATTTTAAGGCGGAGGCTGTCCCCGTCGATTACCAAAACTACTCTAACGAGGCAGAGGAATGGGCGGATCTAATCGCGGACAACAGACTGGCAGAACTATCCGACATCGACAACACAAAAATAGTCGAGCTGATCGCGGATTTAGACACAGGAGAGGTTCCTGTCATATTGACAGGCTACGATGAGGATGAAATAAATAACATATTGGCGGCAATGGCAGGTGAAGGAGACGCAGAAGCCGACGGCATAGACGAAGTGACGCCACCGCCAGAAATACCCATGTCGCAGCCCGGAGATTTATGGCTTTTAGGTGAACACCGAGTAATATGTGGAAGCGCAACAGATAAAGCAACGATTGAGAGGCTTATGGATGGCGAAAAAGCGAGCTGCGTATGGACGGATCCTCCATACGGAGTAAGTTACACAGGCGGTGAAGGTAAGACATGGGACATGCTTAACTCAGATGATAAAACAGGCGACGACCTAATGGGCGAGTTATTAATTCCTAGTTTTAAGAATATGGCAGAAAATACCGAAGATACAGCAGCTTTTTATATATGGTATGCGTCAAATAGGCGCAGAGATTTTGAAGATGCCATGACTGCCGTGGGACTGTTAGAAAAGCAGCAAATAATATGGGTAAAAAATAATTTCCAAATGGGACATGCAAATTATCACTGGGGACACGAACCCTGCTTTTATGCCGAAAAAGCAGGATACAGTGCAGATTTTTACGGAGACAGAACAAATCAAACTGTATGGCGAGTGTGCAGACGAACTAAAAGCGATATAGCAACAACCATAACAGGCGGAATACTTATAACAGACGGCAGCGGCGGCAAAATGTATATTGTCGAAAAAGCGCCGAAGGACAAAAAAACAAGATATATAAGACTGTCCGAGAAAGACACAGCTTACCTCTACTCAGACAACAAAACAAGTACGGCGTGGGAAGTATCAAGAGAATCAAAATACGAACACCCCACACAAAAACCCGTTGAATTGGCAACAAGAGCAATAGAAAACAGCACTAAAGAGGGAGAAATCGTCCTTGACCTTTTCGGGGGCAGCGGAACAGCCCTTATAGGCGCAGAATTGACCCACAGACGGGCATATATAGCAGAGCTTACACCGAAATACACAGATGTAATAGTTAATCGTTATGTAAGGCTCACAGGCAATGTCGGGGGGGGTTGCGTAAGAAATGGTAAAACTATACCATATGCACAACTTAAGGAGGAAAACAACCGAGCGAACGGAAGAGAAAGCGAAATGAGGTGAAGCCAATATGAATAAAAAAGAGACGGCAGCACCGCAGTTATGGGAACGACAACCAAAAGAAGGACCGCAGGCGTTCAAAGCGTTTGCAGCCTATAGAGACAGCGGGATAAACGGCGCAAGACGCAGCTTAACAAGGACTGCACAAAATCTTACCAAAAGAGACGGCACCCACTACTCTGACGGAACCCTTAAAGTTTGGAGTCAAAGGTGGCATTGGCAAGAGCGAGTAAAAGCCTTTGACGAATATATGGACAAACAAATCAGGGACGAACTGTCTAAAGGAATAACGAATATGCTCAAAAAGCATGTAGATATAGCACAAGCAATGCTTGTTAAAGCGTTAAAGGCTTTGCAGAGCATACCAGAAACGGAGCTAAACGCGCAGGATATAACAAAAATGGTTGATATAGCCAGTAAGCTTGAAAGGATAAGTAGAGGCGAATCAACCGAGCGTACAGAGGGAACAAGAACTGTTACGGGAGAGGTTCAGGCACATGCAACCCTCAACACATATAATACAGACCTGAGTGGACTAAGCGACGAAGAACTGGAGAAATTGAATGAACTCGTGGGCAAACTTGCTGCTGAGTAACCCAGAGGCAGCAAAAAGGCTACAGAACCAAATCTCCCGTGAAATAGCAGAGAGAACCCTGCCGGGCTTTATAGAACAGGCGTGGCAGGTTATCGAGCCGGGAATTGAATATGTTGACAATTGGCATATTCACTTGATCGGCGAATATATGGAGGCTATAAACAGGGGACAAATACAGAGATTGATTATAAATATGCCACCAAGGCATATGAAATCGCTTGAAGTAACTGTTTGCTATCCGGTATGGACATGGATTAAAAACCCGGAAAAGCGTTTTATAAAGGTCAGCTATAGCGACAGCCTGTCTCGTAAGCACAATATAATAGCAAGAGACATAATAAATAGTCCTTGGTACCAACACAACTGGGGAGACCAATTCACGCTAAAAGCAGATGTAAACCGACAGGCAGAGTTCAAAAACAATCATCAAGGTTTCATGCTATCCACATCAGTGGGCGGAGCCTTAACAGGCGAAGGTGGCGATGTAATCATAATAGACGATCCACAAAATCCCCTCATGGCTAACAGTGAAGCCGAACGAGAAGCAAGCGTGAACTTCTTTAAAAACACCCTACAAACTCGACTTAACAACCCTAAAACGGGCGTTTTTATAATAATCATGCAGAGGCTTCACGAAAACGACCTGACCGGGCATATATTAAGCGAACAACTGGACTATGAACACCTGTGCCTTCCTGCGATTGCCGAGAAAAAAACCGTGGTAACATTCCCGATAAGCGGAAAAGAAATCATAAGGGAACCGGGCGATGTTTTGAATGAAGGCAGATTTGATATGACAGTCCTCGAAAATTTAAAGCAATCAATGGGTAGTGTCCAGTTTGCGGGGCAATTCCTACAGACGCCTGCACCGGCAGAAGGTATTATATTCAAACGGGAGTGGCTGCACAACTTCTACACGCAGGCACCCCGGACGACCGACATACAAAGCTGGGATATGGCATTTACCAAGAGTGAGGGTAGCGCAAAGGTAGCAGGAATAGTTATGGGTAAAAACAAGGCGGATATATACATAAAGGACCTTGTAAACGACAAAATGGACTTTACGGAGAGCGTGGCAGCCGTCCGAACCTTATCGGGCAAATGGTCGTCCGCCAGAGCGAAAGTTGTCGAGAATAAAGCCAACGGTCCCGCAATCGTAAACACCCTCAAAAAAGAAATACCCGGCATGGTAGAGTTTAACCCGAAAGGCAGCAAGGAAGAAAGAGCAATGAGCATAACGCCTTACTTCGAGGCGGGCAATATCCATTTTCCCGATCCAAAGACCCACCCGTGGGTGGAGGATTTAATAAGGGATTTGCTCATTTTTCCGAAAGGCACATACAAAGACACGGTCGATGCATTAGTGCAAGGTATTTTATATTTAATGGATAAACCAATAAGCAGTATAGGCGGAAGCAACCTGAGTAAAGAGAGCTACTGGCACAGCATTTAATAAAGGAGATGAGCAATAAGTGGGTAAATTCGATGAATACGGAAAAACGGGACTATTTCGCTTCAATACCGGATGGATTTACGAAGAATTCCTCCGGGAGCTTCAGGGGAGAAAAGGCGTTGAAGTTTACAAAGAAATGTCCGAAAATGATGATGTAATAGGTGCGATACTGTTCGCCACAGAAATGCTCATGCGCCAGAGTGAATGGAACATTCAGGAGGCAGGAACGCAACAGGTGGATATGGACGCCGCAGAATTTGTACGGAGCTGCATGAACGACATGGAGGAAACATGGAGCGATTTCATCTCCGAAGTTTTGAGTTTTTTAACCTACGGCTGGAGCTATCACGAAATCGTATATAAACGCAGAATGGGCAATACCAAAGACCCAAAGACCAAGAGCAAGTATACCGACGGGCTTATAGGTTGGAGAAAGCTCCCGATTAGGTCGCAGGACACCTTATGGGAATGGAAATACGACGATAACGACAACCTCATAGGACTTATACAATGCGCCCCTCCAAATTATGCGCAAGTATTCATCCCGATTGAAAAGGCGCTACATTTTAAGACCAAAAACAGAAAGAATAACCCAGAAGGACGCAGTATTCTGCGCAACTGTTACCGCAATTGGTATTTCAAACGCAGAATACAAGAGATTGAAGGTATAGGCATAGAGCGAGACCTCGCAGGCTTACCCGTACTCACGGCTCCCGAGGGTGTGGACATTTGGAGCGACGAAAACCGAGAAGAGCTCGAAAAGGCAGAAAGGATAGTAAGCAGTGTTCGCAGAGACGAAAGAGAGGGAATCGTCCTCGGAAACGGATGGCAATTCACACTAACAAGTACGGGCGGAAGGCGGCAGTTTGATACAAATCAAATAATAGAGCGATACGACACCCGCATGGCAATGACCGTCCTTGCAGATTTTGTACTTTTAGGACACCAAAATGTCGGCAGCTTTGCGCTTTCAAGCGACAAAACAGAAATGTTCGGTATAGCAATGGGCGCGTTCCTCGATTTGATATGCGAAGTATTTAACAGTCAGGCGATCCCACGACTAATTGACATAAACGGCGACCGCTTCAAAGGCATTACAGATTATCCCCAGCTCGTACACGGAGACATTGAGACGCAAGACTTAGGACAGCTCGGCGACTTCGTAAGCAAAATGGTGGGCATAGGAGCAATAACCCCCGACGAGAAAATGGAGGATTACCTGCGTATGACCGCAAACCTGCCGGAGCGCGACTTTGATACAGACTACGGCACCCCAAATAAGCCGCCAGAACAGCCACAGAGCGACGAAAACACCGAAAACGAACAGATACAAGACAAAGTGCCGAAAAAGCCTAACACAGCCGCAGGGGACGGCAAAGACGGCGCAGATGACGAACCCCCGGAGGGATAATGAATGGCAAATAAAATAGTATTTACTAAAGCGACAGCGAAAAATAATAAGAAAAAGAAACCCAGTAAAACCGCAGCTCTTAAAAAGCTTAACAGTTTTTTAAATTCGGAAGAGCCTAAAACCGTTGAACTACTTGTAAATAACCTTCATGCACAAAGTAATAGCATAACATACAAGGAGCTTAGGGAGGCATACATGGCAGGAGGAATAACCGGAGAACAATTCATAAAATGGGAAATGAAGTATAGCAACCTTGTGAAGACGGTTCTGCAGCCTGAATGGGAAAAGGCTGCAGCAGAAGCGGCGCAGGAAATGAAAGACAAATACCCCTATTTTCTCTATCAGCCCGGTGTAGGAGCGGCTGCGGACTGGATAAAGCAACACGGGGCAGAACTTGTAACAAATCTAGCAACAGTACAACGGGAGGCTTTAAATGCCGTTATAAGCCATGTAAGCGGATATACGGCAATAACACCCGATGCGGCAGCAAGGATAATGCGCTCATGTATCGGGCTAACCAAACCGCAGGCGATCGCAAATTTAAGATATAGGGAAGCAGTAAAAACGGCTTACATCAATGCGCACCCGAACGGCAAACTTGAAACCGCCGAAAAGAAGGCAAAAGAAGCGGCTGCCAGATATGCCGCACGGCAGCACCGATACAGAGCGTTCAGCATTGCCCGTACAGAGTTAGCCTTCGGATACAATGCAGGAGCATACGGAGCCACAAAGGACGCTCAATCAAAAGGATATATAGGCGATTGCAAAAAAGTATGGATGACAGCATACGACGAAAGAGTGTGCCCTATATGCTCCGCAATGGACGGCGAGAAAAGAAATATGGATGAAGCGTTCAGCAACGGAACACTCCTGCCGCCCGGACACCCACAGTGCAGATGTGCAGTCGCGTATGAGGAAGTACCGGGAACAACTACGCAGCCACAGCCGGCAAGCAATACAATGGATGCGCAGTCTCAACAGCCACAGAGTCAACCACAACCGACAGCAGCACAGCCGCAGCAGGCACCAGTACCACAGGCACAACCGACAGCGATACAGCCTCAAATAATAGATCCGAATGCCCCGGACATACCTGCCACAATAAAAATGACAGATCAGGAATTGACATATCAAAATGACATTAATTTAGGTGGCACGGGCAAAATGGAATTATTTAAAGATACAGACGGCAACGACTGGCTGTTTAAACCTGCACGAACCAAAGCGGGAATGCCAGAGGAATTCAGAGCATATGCTCAAGAAGCGGGATACAAGGTTCAGGGCATAGTCGACCCAGACACAGCGGTTCAGGTCGGCGTCGGCAATCTCCGCGGTGAATTTGGAGCATATCAGCGAAGAATAAATACAGTAGAAGGTATAAATTTTAAGAATTGGCAGAGAGGATATGGAGTACCCGACAGCGATATAACGCCCGAAATGTTTAACCAGATCCAAAGAGAACATGTTACAGACTGGTTGCTAGGCAATTTTGACAGCCACGGAGGAAACTTCATAACCGATGTAAATGACAATATAATAGGCGTGGATAAAGAGCAAGCCTTTAGGTATATAAAAGACAAAGCAAGTCATGTAATGAGCTATAATTATCACCCTAACAGCGCATACGGAGAAACAGAGCCTATATATAACACTATTTACCGCAAATACGCAAAGGGCGACATACAACTTGACTTAAACGCAACTTTGCCGTATATTAAAAGAGTGGAGGCAATCCCAGACGCAGAATATAGGGAGATATTCAGACAATACGCCGAGAGTCTGCATGGCAAAGGAAAAGCGGCAGAGGATTTACTCGATACCATTGTAAAGCGTAAACAAAATCTCCGAAAGTCATACAAGCAATTTTACAGCGAACTTGAAACAGAGCGAGCAGGAGCAAAGAAAACATTTAAGTTTGCCGACGAAATAGCAGGAACAGCCAAGCCAAAGGCGCCTAAAAAACCAAAAGCACCAAAGCCACAAGTGGCGGCGGCTCCAAAACCGACTGTTCCTGTTAAGACAGACAGCGGATTTATGATTTCAGATGTACTGAATGACATAACTGTACTGCCAAAGACACAGAACGGCGTAGCAATACGATCCGACGGTGGCATGCTCGAACAGATGAATTTGACAGGCAGAATGCTTACTATAGACGGCAACGATTTCTACGAAATATCTGGGAAACTTACAGAAGATACATGGACTGCAGCGGTAGCCGATGCAAGGAAACGAGGCGTACAAACACCGATAGAATTCTACAGAATGCAGAATGGTAACAGTTATTCATCAAGTGTAGTAGCTTCTACCATAGATGGCGTGCGGATAACCCTGCCGAGTCAAGCGCAATTTGAAATATATTCAGATATTGCCAATAAGAATTTATACAGTATGAGTGGGTATTTCCGCATAAAAGTACCCGTAACAGGCAATACAACAACAGACCGCAAGGCACTGAAGGATATACTGGACAAGTCAGGCTTAAAAGCATTGACAGTCGACCCCACAGAGGCGGAGGAAAGATTGCTGAAAAAATCTCGTATAGCTTGGCAGAGAGACCCACAGGGCATGGAAAGAGCCTTAAAAGCTCCACTGAACCGACGGGAGGCAGAGCTTGACAAGATACTAAGTAAATGCGGCATATCGCCTACAAGAGTTGATAATTTAGAGCTTCAGGAGATTTTTCCCGGATACAGTATATACATAGACCCCGAAGCTCAGAAAGAATATATGCAGGCAGGACTGACACATATATGGGCTGGAGTAGGCAATTGCGACGGAGTAGTCGCCATTTGCAAAAGCGACGGTTTAATGGCGACAAATTACCGAATGACCACAGGTATGAAAGACTGTGGAGCAAGTCCCGAAAAGGACATGAAAACAGGCGGAGCAGACAGTGTATTTACAAGAATAGGCTTAAAGACACAAACAGAGTACGCGCAAAGCTATTTAGGCGATTATTACAGAATAATTATAGATCCAAGTGAAATGAACCGTACAGATTGGTATGCATTTGAATACGACAGTTATGGAGTTACAAAACCCGGAGAGAAAGATGATCGTTTCAGAAAAAGAAAAAACACAATAGGTTTTATAAAATCGCAAGCAAAGCAATATGCAGACTCTAACGAAATCATGTTTAGACATGGTATATCCACAAATAAATTTATAGGGATTTCTTGCCAAAACGGCATGAGAAGAGACGCTCTACTTCAAAAATTCAAAGATGCAGGAATTACCGAAATAAACGGCGTAGACATAAACGATTTTGTACAAGTTACATGGAAAGTCGGAGATGACTGCCGGCGCGGTATTGAAGGGTTAAGTTATTACGATAAAAATAAACCAAAATTCTGAAAGGAGCAACAATTATGGCAGAAAATATTGTAAAAAAGAATAGGCTATATGCTATTCAATTTTCAGAGCATTCTGAACCAAGCGAAATAATAATGAATGCTGAGATTGGCAGAAAAGGGTTTAAAGGAATATGTTACCTTACACCACCATCGCATGGACATATGATAAGAGGTAAAGTTACCAAAAAAACCAAAAACGGCTTCAAATTCAAAGAAATAGACAACCCCGAAGAATGGATCTTTACAGAAGTTACTTATGAAAACTTCTGCAGCAAGTACTACAAGATAGTATACGGAGGCGCAACCCTTAAAGATGAGGTAAGCAGTACAGAGGAACTGGAAAAATACTACCATGACCACTTCCCGAATTATGCAGACTAAAAGCCTGCGCTATATTTAGACAACATAAAATATCCAAAAGAACGCCATACACAAGTGGCGTTTTTTTATTGAAAAAGGAGGATAACAAAATGGCAGCTAAAACATTTAAACAAGTTATAAAAGCAAGAGACCAGACCGCCCACCTTTATAAGTTAAAAGTGCTTAAATCCGATGATGAGCAAAGGCTTGTATTTGGATGGGCAAATGTAACAATACGGATTGATGGAGAACAAATCGTTGACTGGCAGAAGGATATAATAGACACCGAAGACCTCGAAAAAGCTGCATACGAATATGTTGCGCATTTCGGAACCGCAGGAGAAATGCACAGGCGTGGCGGTGTAGGTCGGCTCGTAGAAAGCATGGTATTCACCAAAGAAAAGGCAACAGCCCTTGAAATACCTAAAGACATACTCCCGGAAGGTTGGTGGATAGGCTTTCACATAGAAGACGAAGAAGTATGGGAAAAAGTTAAGAGCGGAGTGTATCCAATGTTCAGCATAGAGGGTAAAGCAGTAAGAGTGCCGATCAAGGAAGGAGGTGAAAGCGATGGCGACAATGCTTAAAGATTTATCTATAACAAGCGTTGATCTCGTAGACAGAGGCGCAAATCCCGATGCACATGTAAAGCTGTTTAAACGAGACAAAGACCACAACAATGCCCCGGAAACGGGGATGGATGAAGGACTGTTTAAAAAATTCCTGTATTGGCTCGGCAAAGGATTTGTAGAGGCAACAGGCGAAAGGCAGGAAGCAGAAGACCTGACTGCCGAGAGTAGCGTTGAAAAAGACGCTCATACATTCGGCGAAAAAATAAACAGAGTTATGCTGGAGGAAGTAACAAGAGAAATGCATGAATTCACATACGCCCTTGCGGATAGTTTGTGTTCTATAATTTGCGATAATTCCCTTACTTCGGAAAGCAAAAAGACGCTCATGGCGCAAAGTTTAGAGGAATTTAACACCACAGTGCGCGGAGCTATGGACAGTTGGACAAAGGGAAAGAAGATAACGGACGATAATGACTCGACCGAAGAAGCAGGAATCCAGAAATCAGACGCAGAAGCAGAAGAACTGGAAAAAATATTAAAAAACAATGGAATTAAAGAATCAGAAGCCGAAACGGCAACAGCCGACGGCGAGAAGGAGGAAACAGACACAATGAAAATTGACAAATCAAAAATGACGGCAGAGGAACAGGCTGTTCTTGCTGATTTTGAAAAGAGATACGGCATGGCAGACGAACCTGACACAGGCAACACACCTGATGAGCCTATAATCAAGGATGCAGGAGCTGAAAGCGAGACGGGCGAGAGCACAGAGCTTCACCCTGAAGTAGCAAAGGCACTTGACGAATTCAGAGAGATAAGCAAGCAGAGAGACGCAGAAGTCGCAGAGCTTAAAAAGAACCTTGAAATCGAAAAGCTTAAGACAGTAGCCAAGAAGTATGAGGTTCTCGGCAAGAATAGCGACGATTTAGCGACTAAGCTCTACGATTTAAAGAAGGCAGGCGGCACAGTCTATGACGACTATGTAGCCCTTCTCGACGAAAATGTAGAGACAGTTACAAAGAGTGGCTTATTTGGCGAAATCGGCAGCAACCAGCAGGGCAGCATGGGCACAGCACAGAGCTTACAGACAAAGGCTGCAGAAATAGGGAAAAGCGCAGGAGGTATGTCTTCCGCCGAGGCGATCGTCAAAGCATTTGAAGATAACCCCGAGCTTGCGGCACAGTATGACGCAGAATACAAAGGCAATCGTTAATAAGGAGGAATAGACAATGGCAAAGGAATATTTAACAGCGTTTATCAATAACAGCTCAACAATCCGCGACACTACAGCAGCGGAAATAGAGGGAGCGCCGCATAAGGCAGTAGCCTACGACGAAAATGGAAAGCTTATACTCCCAGCAGCCGACGGCGATCCTGCTATCGGATTTATTCTATCCGATGCACCGGGAGGACCCGAAGGAACTGTTCCCGCAGGAGCCGAGGTTGATGTAATTATCAAAAATATAGGTTTAGGCGAGGCAGCGAGCGAAATCAAAAAGGGCGAATTTGTTACAGCAACAAGCACAGGCAAGCTTCAGAAGGCAGCGGAAGGCAACTTTATACTTGGTGTTGCTTTAACTGCAGCAGCTGCGGAAGGAGAGCTTGTGCAGGTACAGATCACAAAGAGCGGATACGAGAAATCCGCCGAGTAAACAATAAGGAGGAATGAACAATGGCTATAAACACAGCTAATATTGCGGCAAACATACAGAAAGGCGCATTCAAGCCGCACCTTTATTTAACCAACATGTGCCTTGCATATTTTCAGCAGGCTGCAGGTTTCGTGGCAAAAAAAGTGTTCCCGATTTTGCCGGTACCCACCAGTTCAGCACACTACTACGAGTTCGACAAGGGCGACCTTGCAAGAGACAACATGGCGAGGAAGCCTGAATTTGGACATGTAGCTCCCGGCATCTACGGCAAAAGTGATAAGACATATCACTGCGAAGTGGATCAAGTAATCACAGGAATAGACCAAATAAGCACACTGGACTTTCAGCGTACAAACGCCCCTGCAGTAATTGACCCACGCAGAAGCAAGGTTCGCTGGGTAGCCGAGCAAATGAACATACACCTTGACAGAATATGGGCAAACAAATATTTCAACAGCGAGAGCTGGGGAAATGTACTTACAGGCAAAAACGCAGCGCCGAGCGAGAACGAATTTTGGCAGTTCGACAACGAAAACTGCGACCCCGTATCCCTTATGTCCCAGTTAAGGCTTAAGATGCTTTTAATGGGATTGCGTAAGCCTAACAAGGCGGTACTGGGCGCAAACGCATACGCAGCGTTAACCCTCAATCCCTCAATCCTCGAAAGGATAAAATATCAGGGCAGCGAAGCAAACCCAGCTAATGTAACAGCAAATGTACTGGCTCAGCTTTTCGGGCTTGACGAAATCGTAGTTGCAGAAGCGGTTTACAACGCAGCGCCATACGGTGCAAAAGATGATTTAAAGTTTATCTGCAATCCTAACGATGTACTCCTTGTTTACACAACAAGCAGCCCGAGCATAGAAGAACCGAGCGCAGGTTATACATTCACATGGGATATGTTAGGCAACGGTCAGTATACCGCAGTACAGCAGTTCCTCGGAGCCCCTGCAACCCATACAGAGTTTGTAGAGGGTTTGCTTTGCACAGACCCAGAGATTACAGCGCCCGACCTCGGAATCTACTTAAAGGACGCAGTAAGCGAAGGATTTACAATTTAGGAGGCACAGTCTATGGCATATATAGCTAACAGACCTATACGCTTTGACCGCAACTACTATATAGGTGAGGAAATCCCCGAAAGGGTCATAGAACCTAAAATGATCCCTAAACTTATAAGCATGGGGCGCATAATAAAAGTCGACCTAGAAACCGACAACAAAAAAGCCCCCGCAGAAACGGCAGAAACGGCACATAGCGACGAAATAGGCAATACGGACACAATTACACAAGATAATGCAGAAAACGCCTCAGACGGCGAGGAAACGCGGTCAGACGACGGCATGAGCATACAAGACAGTCAAGAATTCATATGCGGCACCTGCGGAAAACCGTTCAAATCGGCACAGGCACTATCTGCACATTCTAAATTTCACAAAAAATAAGGAGGGCGCAAATGACATACAGCTACGATCCGACTAAAATCAAAGCACGAGGCAAAGATCAAATGCGCTTCGAGCTGGGGGACACTCAAATAGAAGGAGGCGCAGACACCTGCGTCCTCGCCGACGAAGAATATGAGGCAATGCTTGTCGATATAAAGGACGGCAAAAAGGCGTGGCTGTTTGCGAAACTGGCAGTCTTGGAGGCAATCCTTTTTAAACTAAGCTACCAGCCCGACACAAAAATAGATGTCCTGTCATACGACATGGGAGAAAGAGCGGACAGGTTCAAAAAGCTATACGACGACCTGAAGAAACAGACTCTCGCAATGGCTTCTGTACCTACCCTTGCACCTTCTATATTGGCAGAGCCGCCATATTTCCACAAAAATATGCAGGTCAACGAAAGAGTACAACACAACAGACCGCCCCATCCTTTCAAAAAAATAACCACATAAGGGGGCGGTCAAATGTTTGTAGGAGCTATAAATTTTCTACCCGGACAGGAGCTACGAATGTTTGATGTATACCGCAACGGTGATATAATCACGGCAAGCGGCAGACCGATCAATAATGGCTTCACCAAAATAGGAGAAGTCAAGGCTATTCTTGCCGCGGCAAGACCAGATGAACGGGAGCGCTGGAGGCAGCTCGAACACCCCGTTACGCACAAAATCATACAAAAAGGAGTTGCCCCGTTTGAAATAAGACCGGGGGACTCCTTTATACGCGGAAACAAGCGGTACATTGTACAAGCGGCACCATACAACCCCGGAGACATTAATCATTGGACGATTTATTATTGCGACGAAAGGAGCGACATATAATGGCAGCTTCGGACATAATCGGAAAAACGATACAATCAACGCTAAAAAATCTTGAAAATGAAGTATCGCACAGGACTTACAGAGCAAGCAACGAACTACGAAACTCAGCGCTTACCGTTTTAAGAGGTTCAAGAAGTGGAAGATCTTACAAGATACCGCACACCGGCAGAACATATCGTGCTTCTGCGCCGGGAGAACCTCCCGCAGTAAGGACAGGCGCATTCAGAGCATCATGGAACACAAAGGTTCATTGCGAAAAAGTGGGTGTGCATTTTAAAGCTGTTGCCTCAATCGAAAGCGGATTGAAGGCAGGAGGCGGGCTTCTTGGTGAAATGCTCGAAAATGGCACAAGTAAGATGGCGCCGAGACCATATAAACAAAAGGTCATTGATAAAGCCCTGCCCTCGATAAAAGCAATTTATTCTAAACCCTACTAAAGCAAGGAGGAAGATATGGCACTTATAAAAAATGAGACACAGTCCCTATTTGACCTAACACAAATAAAGCGTGGCGATTGCGTGCGAATCCGTAGGGCTTGCGATACAACACCAAGAAATGGATTTGTAACAGAAGCCACTCCAAATAGGCTAATGATACTTTACTGCAATGTCCAAAACAACGCATACAGCTATTTAGAGGTATACGCCGAAGATGTAGCGTTAGGCGTGTGGGTAATTGACTGGACAGCAGATTTTGAAACAATAAATCATGAGCCGGAGGAATAAAGGAAGGGACCGAGAATGAACAAAAGCATTAGACAGCTTTTATATAAACAAGTAATAACGGACACACAAATAGCCGGTATGTTAGCAGGATACAGGAGTATGCCTGCTTTTTTTTATCAAAAGGCACCAAGCGACAGTCGTCCGGGCTGGAGCGATCCGAAATATCCGAGGGTAGACTTTAACATAGACACTCGACAGGACCCAGAGCGAAAGACGGCAGGTACGCTTTCGGTAAACATATGGGTAACGACGGAATGCCCTGCCATAGGCGATATGGATCCCGACAGAGCTATAGAAGCAAGGCTTCAAGAGCTTATATCGGGAACATTTTATACAGGTGAAGACGGAACTGTATGCGCCGAATGGGAAAGGTCAGACGAATTCGACATACCCGGAGACGACACACACCCTGAGATTTACGGATTAAGCGTAATGTTTGAGTTGTTGGAGTTCCCGCAACAAATAACCACAGACCCCGATCCCATAATAGCACTTTGTAGGTGGACAAAAAAACATTTCGGAGCCATGTCAATTATAGGGTATGACGACTTGCCGAAGGTATGGAAGCCAACAGATGAACACCCTGCAATTTACTGGCGGTTTGCGGAGACAGCAAGCACAGACAGACAAAGCTACGCTGTAGTTTGGTATAACGGTTCTTTTGCCGGACATGTAATCGCAGAGAGCGTTAAGGAGCGTAATCGGTGGACTAAAGCACTAATCGAGCGTGCGCAGATAGACGGCGAAATAATATTACTTGATGAAAGTCCTATGTTTATAAAAAACATAGCGGTTAAGCATGGTGCAGACCCACTACGGGAAGGACAAATAAGCTTACTCGGTCAGTACGGAGCGCTTACACGGGCTGTAAAAGAGCCAGCAAGCTTAAAACTTATGCATATAACCCATACATCAAAGGAGGAATGAAGCATGGAGCCAAAGTATACCGCAGCAGAGCTGGCGAAACATGCCAGACAGATATTCAACACCACTCCCGAAGTGGTAACAGTGGCTTTAAAAATCGCAGGAATTGAAAACTCTACGGTTGAAGAAGCCAAGAAAGCAGTGAAAAATTTTTTATCTAAGGAGGTAAAGTAACAAATGGCAGTATTTTTTTCAATCGGAGAAAAGAAAACACGCCCCGGCGTATATTTCCGCTACGAAAACAGAGGCAATCCTCCCATAGCCGGAGCAGATGACGGAAAGGGAGCTGTAACCATAAGAAGCAACTGGGGACCCATAGGCGAAGCTGTATTACTCGAAAGCGATACAGACATAACCAAGGTCTTTGGTAACGGCGGAGATGAAGGAACAACGAATGTAGCTCTCGAAATGTTCAGAGGTGGAGCGCAGACCGTAAGGGCGGTCAGAGTAGGCAGCGGAGGCACAAACGGTACATACTCGATTAAAGATAGCACCGAAGAGGTTATTAAATTAACCCTTAAATGTCCCGGAAGCAGACAGCTGTCTGTAACTATAAGACCTACATTAACAGACGAGAAAGTAACAGAACTCCTAATCCTTGAGGGAACAGAGCAGCTCGAGAGACACACATTTAACAACGAGACAGACAGCGTTAACGCCTTAATGGCGGAATTTGCGGAAAACGGCAGTAATTACTTTGTGCTCTCTAAGACAAAAGACAGCGAAAACAAGCTCGCTACCGTTACGCAAGAAGAAATTACGCCCGGCACCGACCCAGAAGTCAATAACGAGGCTTACAGCAAGGCTTTTGAAATCCTCGAGGCTTACAAGTGGAATGTAATCGTCGTAGATACAGACGAAACAGCTGTCCAAACTTTGTTACAAACATTTGTCAACAGGATATTCCAAGAGGGAGCGTTCTGTATGGATGTAATAGGACAGCCCACATCGACAGCGTTTGAAACTAGGCTAAAGCAGGCAAGCGCTTGTAACGACAGCCAGACCGTATATGTAGGTTCGGGATTTATTGACGCAGACGGCAACGAATACGAGGGATACATGGCAGCCGCCAGAATAGCAGGTATGATAGCCGGAACGCCCTCTAATCAGAGCATAACACACGCAGCGTTGACGGGTGCTGTAGACCTTATCGAAAAACTGACCAACAATCAGTACGAGAGAGCAACCACCGCAGGTATGCTGACATTCAGTACATCATCGGCAAATACGGTATGGGTGGAAAGCGGCATAAATACCCTTGTGCTCCCATCGCAGACCGAGGATGAAGGCTGGAAAAAGATTAAGCGCACAAAAGTACGCTACGAATTATTCCAGAGATTGAACGATACCGTCGAAGGTTTAGTCGGGAAAATAAACAACGATCCAGACGGCAGAATGACTGTTGTGCAGGTTTCAAATGCTGTTTGTAACGAGATGGTCGCAGAGAAAAAGCTCCTTGCAGGAGCATATGTAGAAGTTGACCCGGACAATGCACCGCAGGGCGACAGTGCATGGTTTGTCGTATACGCAGATGATATAGACAGCATGGAGAAGCTCTATTTTACTTTTAAGTTCAGATTTGCGCCCGAAGAAACAGAATAAAGCATAAAGGAGGATAAGACATATGGACGGTTTAAACGATCAGAGTTTGCTCGATGTGCGAAAGCTCATAACAGGCAAAGACGGACAGTTATTTGTAACTACCAAAAAAGGTACAAATATATTCCTCGCAGAAGCGGATCAATTTCAAGCTCAGCTCGCGCCCGCAAATACGGACTATCAGCCGGTGGGCAGTGCGCTGGTATATGCTGTTAACACAGGCTACAGTGTAACCTTAACGCTAACAGAGGCAGTAGTAAGAGACGATGTAATGCTCGATGAGCTTTTGGACGACATAAAGAAGGGATACTTCCCGACATTTGACTTCCAAGGCAAGATGCGTAGGAGAGACGGTCAGGCAGAACGCATAGTTTACCGTAACTGCGTGCCGGGCGACTCCATAGACTTACAGAATCTGACCCCCGGCGAAATCATAAAGAGAGCGTGGAGTTTCCGCGTAAACGCAACACCTGAAATGTTGGAGAAATTCAACGATGGATCATGGTCACCCGTAGAGTAATAGGAGGATAAATCGAAATGAGCGAGACGAAGAAAAACACAATGCCTGAGGCATACGACGAAAACCCAGCAGGAGTAAAGGAAATGACAAAGGAAGAAGTCCTTATGAGCGAAACACAGCTCCTGCAGGGTCTACTCGAGGCAGCTAAATCAAAGGACGGCGCAGAAGCATATGAAAAGATCCAAATCAAAAGAAACGGAAAACTGTTAATAGAATTTAGGATTAGACCACTCTCGGAAGAGGAAAGCATGAAATGCCACGAGAGAGCAACCAAGTATGCGCCAAGAAGGAGAGGACAGCCGAAGCAGGAAATAGAGACTAATACTGCAAAAATGAGGTCATGGCTCATTTACGCAGCTACGGTCGACGAAGACAGAGCTAAAACATGGGACAACCAAGAGGCACAGGCTGCCCTTGATGTACTCCAAGGAGTAGATATGATAGACGCTGTCCTCCTTTCTGGCGAAAAAGACAGAATCATCGACAGAATAAACGAAATAAGCGGTTATAGCGATGATATGGAGGAAATAGCAAAAAACTAATTAAGGCACAGGGAAAAACATACCTAATGTTTAAGGTTTTGGAAAGGTTCCCGCAAATCAACGGCATTCAAGCATATTTAGAGCTTCCGCTCGGTGAGCAATTATTGTACGAGCAATATACAATTGACGCAATCGAGACGGAAGCCAAACAGCCTGTGCTTAAAATAACAAAATAAAAATCAAAAGGAAGGAGGCAGAGCATGGCACAAGCAACTACAGTAATCGACATAGTGGCACAGGTCACGGACAAAACAGCAAGCGGCACCGCGAGCGCAACAAAAAATGTTACAAAACTCGAAAAGTCCATGCAGAACCTCCAGAAAAAAATACTGGGCATGAGCGGAAAAAGCAAGCTGGAAATAAAGGCAGAGCTTAAGGATATGGCTACAAAGGGACTACAGGCTGTCGCAACTAAGGGCAAGCAGATCGCAGGCAAGGTATGGACAGTAACACTTAAGGCAGTAGACCTTGTAACCGCCCCGTTCCGCAAGATATTAAACCTAGTTCGAAGCCCTATAACGCAAATGATAACATTTGCAGGCTTGACTATAGGAGCAGCGGACACCTTAAATACCTTTAAATCATTTGAACAAGGTATGGCAAATGTAAAAGCTATATCGGGAGCAACAGGAAAGGATTTTGAGGATTTAACAAACCAAGCAAGGAAGCTGGGAGAAACAACACAGTTCTCAGCAAGCGAGGCGGCAGCCGGCATGGAAAATTTAGCAATGGCAGGTTGGAAAACAAAAGATATACTGGCAGGCATGCCCGGACTTTTAGACCTTGCTGCGGCAGGAAATGTTGACCTATACACGGCAGCCGATGTAACATCAAGCGCCCTTGCGCAGTTTAGGCTTGACGCAAGTCAAAGTACAAGGGTGGCAGATGTCCTCGCTGCGACCGCTACAAACAGCAAGACCGATATATCAGGATTGGGCGAATCGCTTAAAATGGCAGGTACGCAAGCCGGAGCATTAGGATACTCGATAGAGGACGCAGCCCTCGCCATAGGTTTAATGGGTAATGCAGGCGTTGACGCTTCAAGCGCAGGAACAGCCCTCCGATCAATGCTCGCCAGAATGAGCAAGCAAGAAGGTATGACCGCAGAAGAAAGCAATGCCATGTCAAAAGCAATGCAAAAAGTCGGCGTTTCATTGACAGACCAAAACGGAAAGAGTAAATCACTTATCACGGTTTTAAAAGAGCTGAGAAAAGGATTTTCAGGAATGACCGAAGTTGAAAAGGCAAGTACAGCCGCAAACTTAGCCGGTATGTACGCACAAAGCGGTCTACTTGCTATAGTAAACGCTTCGGATGAATCGTTTAACAAATTGGAAGCTGCGATCAACAGTTCTTCAGGAGCAGCCTCGGAAATGGCAAAAATAAAAATGGATACCCTCGAAGGATCCTTGAAATATTTGCAGAGTGCCGCCGAAGGCGTAAAAATTGCTTTAGGCGATAAGCTACGCCCATATGTAAAAGGGTTTATAGACTGGCTGACATCGCACATGCCCGATATACAGAGAGTAGCAGAAAGAGCGATTGACTTTGTAACAGGCAAAATTGACAGCCTGAGAGAAAGTATACATAAATTAACTTCAAGCCCCGAATGGGCGCAGGCTGACGGTTTCTGGGCGAAACTGGAACTGGCATGGGATAAGTTAATAGTAGAACCTTTCGACGCGTGGTGGAACAGCTCAGGCAGAGCATGGTTGACGGAAAAAGCAAATTCAATCGGTGAAGGAATAGGAAGCGCACTAAACGCAGGGCTTATGGCAATACTAGGCATAGATACAGAAGGAGCGGTAACAGACGGTTTAGCAATAGGTCGTTCGTTTGCTGATGGTTTCCTTGAAGGCTTTGACGGCGAAGAAGTAGGAAAAGCGCTTGTTAAAGCTATTAAAGGCGGTGTTAGCGCATTAGGTTCAGATGCCGCAACACTTATGCCCGGAGGCAAAGAAGCCACAGGAACAAGCGGAATATCCGCTTTACTTTTAGCGTTAGGCGCTGCAAAAGTAGGCTCAATAGGCTATAAAATATTCAAAGCAGGAAGGGGCGTTTTTAAGGGCGCAAATGCAGTAAAAGGCGTTGGCAGTGCGATAGGTGCTGTCTCAGGCGTTACGGGCGGTTTAGAGATAGCAAATGCCGCAACAAACGGAGGAAAAGCAGCACAAAGCGCAATGGCATTTGCGGAAGGCGGCGCACTTGGAACAGGAACAATGATTACTGCAAAGGCGGCAAGCAGCGGCGCTAAAGGCATACCTGTGTTGGGCGCAATATTATCTGCCCTTGATATAGGCATAGATGCATATCACGGCACGAAAAATGCAAAAGAATGGACAGGATCGGACACAACAGGTGCAAAGATAGCTTCGGGAATCGGTGGCGCTTTAGGTGGCACGGGCGAAGGAATAATGGGCGATACAAGCGCGCTTAATAAAGCGTTTAATATAGGCGGAGGTGCACTAAAGGGCGCAGGAGTAGGCGCCGTTATAGGCTCTGTAGTCCCTGGATTAGGTACAGCAGCAGGTGCAGCAATAGGCGCAGGCGTAGGAGGTATAGGCGCGGCAGTAGGCGGAAAAAACATCGCTAACAGCGTTCATCAACTCGGCGCAGGTTTGGTAGCAACATCCGCTCCTGGACCTGTTGGGGCAACCGCAGCCGCATTAAGTAACCCTGTTATAAAGCATGTATTTACAAAAATTCTCCCACAAAAAATGGGAGAATTTAGAGATAGTGCGGAAAAATTTATATCGCAAGCCGCTTCACAAGCAACCGAAAAAGTGGGAATGCCTATAAAAGAATTTTTCGGAACAACCCTGCCCGACAAATTCGACGAATTCAAAAGCGGCGCAAATCGACTCATAAAGGAAACAGCGCCACACGCCTTGGAGAAAATAAGCTCCCCCATAAAAGAACTATTTACAGAAACTTTACCCGACAAATTCGACGAATTCAAGGGTGGAGCTTCTAAACTCATAACAGAAACAGCTCCGCAAGCGGTCGACAGAGCGAAGGAAAAGCTTGGTGCATTATTCACGGAAACGATCCCGCAAAAATGGGACGAATTAAAAGAAGGAATATCAGGGCTTTTAACAGAAACCGCAAGTGCATTCTTTACAGAAACGCTACCAACAACATTTATAACAATATGGAACGGGCTAACCGAAGCAATAACAACAATCGCAGAAACAGCGCTCGAAACCATAGGTTCAACTATAGAAACGGTAGGTTCAGCAGTATCTACATTTTTTGGAACTACCGTGCCGGGATTTTTCACACAGCTATTCAATGGCGTTGTAGGATTTTTCTCGAATGCTATACCAGCAGCGGTAGCAAATATAGGCGCAAGTATAAGTACATTCTTCTCGAATGTCGTGGCAAAAGTAAAAAGCTTTTTTGAAAGTCTATTACTAAAAGTGTCGGGTAGCTTTACAAGCGGATATGCCGCTGCGGGCATACCGCACGCAGAAGGCGGAATAATGACCAGCCCACATGTCGGATTGGTCGCAGAAGACGGAGCGGAAGCAATAATACCTCTATCCCCGAAACGCAGAAGCCGAGGTATAGCCTTATGGAAGCGCGCAGGCGACATAATGGGATTAGAACAGCTTATACCGCACGCAGAAGGCGGAATATTCGGCAACCAAGGCGTTAATCAAAACGAACCAGAAGACCCTGACGAATCGCCTACATCGCCTACGCCGCAAACTGTAACAACAGGCGCACCGCAGGTTACAATAAGCAATCTGACATTCTCCGTTAACATAAATGGAGACGCACAGAATTCAGAGGCTATCGTGGGAGCGTTGAAGGATAATATAAAGGGATTGACGGACGAAATCGCGTACCAGCTCGCGACAGCCCTGCAGCAAGTATATTCAAACGCCCCGAGAACAGCATGGGAGTGATAAAATGGACATATATATAACCAATCTGAAAACGGAGGAACAGTTAAGAATACCCATGCTGCCAGAGGAAATATCAGGCACGCTGGGTAATAAATTTACAACATACAGCATAATGCAGAACGGCGATGTTCAAATCCCTAACGGCACAGCGCTTGACACCTACTCATGGAATGCATACTTCCCCGGAGAGGCGCGAAGTCAGGAACCATATATAAAGGGTTGGACATCACCGAAAACCTGCGACATGTTTATGCGCCACCTTTTAACAAAAGAAGGTAAACCGATAAAAGCAAGATTGCTTGTAACGGAAACGCAAATAAATCTAGATGTATATTTGCAAAGCTACGCACCTACAGAATCAGGAGGCTACGGAGACATAAGTTATAGCGTTACATTTATACGAGCCAAGCAAATCAAGATCGTAAAAAATTCAGACGAAACAAAAGAAGAAACAGCAAAAGAGGCGGAGCGAACATCTCCGCCACAGGCTCAAACCTACACAGTAGTAAAAGGAGACTGTTTGTGGAAAATAGCTCAAAAATTCTACGGTTCAGGAGCGCAATATACTAAAATATATGATGCCAACAAAGACACCATAGGCAGCAATCCAAATCTTATATACCCCGGACAGGTCTTCACAATACCATAATTTTTAAATACCATAATTTTTAAATACCATAAGGAGGGAGAGCATGACAAATGTCGACATTGCCACAATTGAGTACAGCGCAGCGCTGATTACCGACAAAGGCACACCATACAAACTGGAAAATGTAATAACCTCCCTCGCATGGGAGGAACAAGAAGGTCAACTTGCACAAAAAGCCAGCATGACCGTATCGGCGGATTGTGAAATTGAGGGCGAGAGCATTCTCGCCCTTTTTAAAATTAATTGCCCGATCCAAATAACAGCAGACTGGGGAGACGGATCCCAAAAAATTTTTGAAGGTACTGTGTGGGATTGGTCGTATACACACGGACAGCAAAGGCAATTAAGTATTACAGCATACGACCCAATGATTAGACTACAAAAAAGCAAAGATTATAAATACTATTCAAAGGGCATGACAACCCAAGCCATAATAAAAAAAATATGCGATGATTGGTGGGTGCCCCTGAATTATAAATGGGGACAGGAAATAACCCATGAAAAGAAAGCGTTTAAAAATAAAACAGTAAGCGAGATGATAAAGGAGCTTCTCGATGAAGTGCATCAGCAGAAAAACAAGGACTATATAGCCCTATACAGAGACGGGAAACTTGAAATAAATTCATATGGCACTAACGAAGATGTTTATGTCTTGGAACCGTCAGACTCTATAAGTATAAGCAATAAATTAAGCCTTGATAGCCTAGTAACGAGAGTAAAGGTATTAGGCAAAGCGGACACAGAAGGCAGAGCGAGCGTTGAAGCTGTAGTTGACGGCAAAATTGAGTTTGGAGTATTGCAGGAAATTGTACAAAGAGACAATGACAAAGACCTGTCAAAAGCAAAAGCAGAGGCAAATACTATAATAAGCGAAAAAGGAACGCCGACAGAAACTATAACCATGACCGCCCCTGACCTTCCTTTTATGCGTAAAGGCGATGCAGTAGCAGTAAGAGCTGGGAATATGGACGGAATGTTTTATATTTTAGGCATATCGCACAACGCTACGCAACGGCAAATGACACTGACGCTCAAGAGGCAGCCTGAAACAGACAAAAAAGAGGATACCGTCAATAAACAAAGCAACAGTGAAGACAAAAGCTATAAAGTAGGAGACTCCATTATTCTTAACGGACCCGTCTACAGAGACAGTTACGGCACAGGCAAAGGGCGAACATTCACCGACTATAAATCAACAATAACCATAGTCGCACCAACTGAACGCAACTGCCCTTACCACATAGGAACCGTGGGCTGGGTATACCCCGACGAATTGACAAGAGCATAGGAGGTAAAAAATGAAAGGTACAATGGGAAGTGAAGGCATAAATAAATTTGCGAAAGTAATACAGCGCAGGATGAAACAGGTCTACGAACAACCTGCAGTATTGGATTTTGGAACAATAAACGAAGACCTAAGCCTTATAACAAATAATTTCCCGGTTCCAATACCAAAGCCCGACTATATAATCTGCAGCAAAGCTATTGACATAAAAGCAGGCAGTCGCGTACTTGTTGCGTGGGTAGGCGATGACGCATGCATAATAGACACTATAGCAAACAACGCCGTCTGAAACGCCAGAGAGCCGACAGACGGCGTTTTTGTATTATTTTGAATATTTATATATAAACGAGATAAAAAGCCCTACAGCGACGCACAGGGCGCAAAAAACAAGCAAACAGAAAGGGGTTGTAGATAGTGGAAAGTCTATTTCCGACATTTGATGTACCTTCTGCGATTGTAAGCGATAAACAGAGGGAAGAACAATATGCCCCAGCACCTCTATGGAATTACGAAGCTGGGGAGTTTATAACAGATGGAGCAAACAAGTCAATATATGGCAGCGGATATGACGCATGGGTTCTATGGTGTATAAAGAGTATTATGACCCAGAGGTGGGCGCATTTAGGGTACAGCAGCAATGAAGGTATAGAAGCAGAACAGGCATTCAAACAGCCCGATAGAGAGGCTGTACAAAGTGCGTTTGAAAGAACCATAACAGAAGCGTTGCTTGCAGATCCTATGCATAGGACAACGCAGGTCAAGGATTTTAAATTTTCGTGGCAAACAGACAGTTTGTGGATTGAATGCGTTGCAATTGGCACCGACGGACAAACGGCAGATTTAAAAGCAAAGATACCCACAATATAAAAAGGAGGCGAAAGCATGCCCGGAGAATATGACTACGAATATGAAACACCGTCGTTTTTGACGGGACACAGTGCAGACGAAATACACGCACGAATGCTCGAAAATCTTCCCGCAGGAATAGATAAGAGCGAGGGTAATATACCATGGGACTTTACCAGACCAAGTGCACTGGAGAAAGCGGAATTTATAGAATTTGTACTAAACGAAAGTATAAAACTTATATTCCCGCAATGGAGCTACGGTGAGTGGTTAGACCTACACGGCGAAAAATGCAATTGTATACGCAGAGAGGCTAACAGAGCAAGCGGAACAATAAATGTAACAGGAGCCGTGGGGACGGTTATACCTGTAGGCTTCCTTTTTGCAACAGTAGCAGAGCTGACAGCCAGCGTGTTATTTGAGACGCAGGAGGAATACATACTGGAGGGAGAACCTGACGAAAACGGCATGGTTACAAATTCGCTTGAAGTTATAGCAGTAGAAGGCGGAATAAACGGGAATGTTGACGCAGATACGATAAAAATAATGGTAACTCCTATAAGCAGCATATCGATTGTAACAAACCCCGAAGCTTTAACAGGCGGCACAGAAGCAGAAACAGACGAAGACTACCTGATCCGTATACTTGACACAATGCGAAAAGGACAATCCATGACGGGCTGTGTGGCAGACTACAAGGCATGGGGAAGAGAGGTGGCAGGAGTAGGACAGGTAATAGTCGACCCAGAGTGGAACGATCCTAACCTGCCTGAAAAATTCCATTATACAGACCAATACGGAAACGAGCGTTGCGCAGGAGCTGTAAGACTACTAATTATAGACAGCAACGGACAGCCGGCAAATGAGCAAATTATAAGAGCAGTGGAACTACATATAGCAGGGACAGGCGATGACGATATAGAAAGACTCATGCCAATCGGCGCTCATTTAACCGTTACAGCTCCGACAGGTATGACAGTAAATATATCAGCAACTGTAGAGCTGGAGGATGGAGAAGAAATAGAAACGATTATAACGCGATTTAAAGAAGCTCTGTCCGACTACTGGCTCGAAGTTGCCGAAGAAGCGCAGCTCGATGCGGGCAACCATACCGGATTTATAAGAGCGGTTCAGGTCGGTGCAACTTTGGCAAAAACAATAGGCGTAATTGACTATACAGATTTAACGATTAACGGAGGGACAACAAATATCGCTATTACACAAGCGCAATACCCCGTTACCGGGGAGGTGAAATTAAGTGTCAAAGCCTGATTTGGAAAACATAATAACAAGCCCGGAGGCTGAAGTATTCCTTCAAATGGTAACAAGGGATTTCTACAGCAATTCTTATATAGGCTTATGGATTTTTGAAGTAATAGGGCGCGAATGGGACGAAATGAGAGCATGGGCGGAAGACTTAAAACAAGAAATAAATCCGCAAACCTGCACATGGACACTCCCTATATGGGAGTGGGTGTACGGCATACCGACCGACACCAGTCTGACATTTGAATACAGGCGACAGAGGCTTCTAACAAAAATAATAACGGCAAAACCGATAAATCCCGAAGTAATACGCAGGGGAGCAGCTGCCTTGATAGGCACAAGCCCTGAAAGCATAATAATCGACCCAAACAAAGGACCATATCAATTTGAGATAACTGTACACACAACAGATAAATCTTTGCCATATGACAGACTGCCGCCTTATATATACGACATAAAGCCGGCACACTTAAGAGTTAACTACAATGTAAAGGCAGATCCGTGCAAAAACTTATATTGCGGGCTTTTGCCACAAATCAAGGGCAATATAACCGTTTACGGAAAGGAGGTTTAAACCATGGAATATTTTGCACTCGTAACGAGAAAAGGCTTAGACAAAATGCTGTCTGCCATCGCAAACGAAAAGCAAATACAGATTACAAAATTTTGTATAGGCGACGGAGGCGGTGAACCTGTTACACCGAGCGAAACCCAAACAGCACTGGTCAACCAGACATGGATCGGAGACATAACCAAATATTCTAAGGACGGAGACATGGTCTCAGCGTCCACAGTAGTCCCCGAAGATGTCGGCAATTTTGTACTAAGGGAGATGGGACTTATAGACAGCGATGGAGATCTGTTCGCAGTAGCAAATGTCCCGGACACTTTAAAAACAAAAGATAGTGGCATAAGAGCAACGCTTAATTTGACTATAAGTCTAAAGATTGAAAACACCAACGCCATCACATTTCATATAATAAGCGATTTTGATACGGCACTCGACGAAAATTCAGCAAATGCTGTACAAAACAAGGTTGTAACACAAGAGATAAGAAACTTGAAAGAAGATATTGATAGCATAGGGCTTGTTTACGATTCTGAATATCACGCCATAGAACTTGGAGGTGGCGGACATTCAGGCGGCGGAGGTGGTGGATATACTCCGACCGCAGCAGGTCCCGACAAACTAGGCTGCATAAAAGTTGGTCCCGATTTTAGCATAACTGAAGACGGCATGTTGTCTATAAATAAAGCCTCTACCTCGGATATAGACAACCTGTTTACGGAGCCTGCTTCCATAAGCGAGACAAATGATGTTAATGTTACTCCTAAAAAAGCTACACGAACCAGCAAAACTGCTGCTACAGCGCTTGCGCAAATATCTGCGCCAAGCAATGTCGGAGACACTGCTCGTTATATCAAAGACGGCGGCGGAGTATACCACCCTGTTGAAGACACAGCAGCAAGACAAGCTGCAGAAGACAACGCAAACGCTATTGAAGAGAATGCGAGCGCCATCGAAGAGAATGCGAGCGCCATCAAAAACAAGGTTGATAAAGAGACAGGCAAAGGACTGTCTACTAATGATTTTACTACAGCCGAAAAGAATAAGCTCAAAGGCATAGATGAAGGCGCAAACAAAACAACAGTTGACAGTGAATTAAGTGATACAAGTGAAAATCCATTGCAGAACAAGGTGGTTGCCGCCGAGTTAAAAAATAAGGCAAATAAGGAGCATAAGCACAAAACGGGAGATATAGAAGGACTTGAGGATGCGATTGATACAAAGATTGTGTTAGGAGAAGCGACAAGTACGACAAATTTTGGTTGCCTGTCTCCATATCTAAATCTAGTGCAGAACGGAAAGGTAAAAAGCAGTTTTAGGTTAGCGCCTTATGAAAACAGCTCAATTGATATTTTTTTTCACAACGAATCCGGAGAGATACAATTTAATGTTCAAGCAGAAAAAAACGCTACAAAAAACAATTGTTCTATAGGTATTTTTCACGACATACAGCTTGATAACTGCATATCTACGGACGGTACAATAAGTCTTACGACTACGACAAAAACTTATGAGGGTCCACCTTTTCGAGATTTAAGCGAAGGACTTGTTTACTTACATTTCCGAAGTCTATCGACTACAAAAGTAAGCGATGATACAGACCTTACTCTTAACATAGACGGAGTAAGCTATGACTTTGATTACTTGGATAATCGCAACGGTGGGAGGATGACATACGAAATACTAAAAGAACGCTATAGCGGTTTCGGAGGTTTCGTTCTATTCTCCTATGACAATTTTTATTCGTTACCAAAAGATACAGTAAATATAACCGTTGACAGCGCTCTAAATAAAGCAAGCTCGAATCCGGTTCAAAATAGGGTGATAGCACAAGAGCTTGAAAAGAAGCTTGATAAAGCAGGCGGAGAGATTGACGGCAATGTAACAATAAACGGGTATGTGTCGGCAAAAGTTATTGAAATAGACGGAGACGATATGTTTAACCAAAATGGGTGGAGTGACTCTACTTCACATATTATGGCGACACAGGAAAAGCCCGGTCTTATGAGCGCAGCAGACAAAAAAAGATTAGATAGCCTATCAAAGGGAAACTATCTAATAGCCGCTTCCGATACCGACAGCACCATAAAGAGCAGCGCAGATTATGTGCATACAAGCGGCGTTATGACGAGTTTACAGGCGTTTATTGACAGTTTGCCTACAAGTGCAAAGGTAACATTTGCCCCGGGACATTATGTGTTCAATACAGCGCTTAAACTCAACAAGCCAATAAGCATTGACGGCAGCGGGCAGGGAGCCATAATACAGTCAAGCACTACGACATGCAGCCACAGCCGATTATTTACCGTCGGTGACGGAACAGCCGGAACGAATATATTCCTCCGCGACCTATTCCTAGATCACAAGGGAGACGGCAGTGGCAGCGGAAATGACGACGACTGCCTCATATATGTAGACAATATAAACGGCTTTTACTTGTATAACACAAGGCTTGGTATGGATATAGGCGATACAAGTCCTTCAGAGTGCTGCGTAATAAGGATTGTTGGAGCTTCAACAAGAAACATACACATACATGATTGTGTATTCACAACGACAGATGGTTTCACAAGTAAAAAAGATGGCTATACCATAGACTGCTCAAGGATTACAAGCGGAGCAAATAATTTTTGCGCGTTTGTGAGCGGTTTTTCGTACACCTTCGGAGAAACATTCAAAATTCGCATATTGGACGACAGCTATTTACCTACAATAGCAGTTTACGGCTTTTGCGGAACTTGTCACATGCAAGACAGCAATGATAGCGAAATAAAAACATATAAAGCATTTTAAGGAGGAATAAAATTATGAGTAAATTTTTGGATCTTACAGGACTCGGAACATTTAAGGAAAAAATCGATGCGCAGATAAAGGCGGAGGTGGCAAACGCCGACCATCTCAAAAGGCAGATAGTGGAGGCTTTGCCCGAAACAGGCAGCGCAGACGAGAATACCATATATATGAAGCTGCATGACGGCGAGGGCAGGGACGACAAGTATGATGAATATATGCTCATAGACGGCACCTTTGAGCTCATAGGCAACAGCGAGGTAGATCTTACGGACTATGCCAAAAAGACAGATGTAAGCAGCGCCAAGGACGACGCTGTTTCTCAGGCAAAGGCATATACCGACGGAAAGGCAAGCGAATACGCTACGGCGGCACAGGGCAAGAAAGCCGACAGCGCGGTGCAGAGCGTTAAAATAGGCGAAAAGGAGCTTAATTCAGAAGGAAATGTTGTGCTTCCTGCGGCTACGGCTTCCGCAGACGGACTTATGGCAAGCGCGGATAAGAAAAAGCTCGATGAACTTGTGCCTATAACAAACGAGGAAATAGAGGCGTTGTTTAATTAAATATAAGAGGTGGTTATATGTCTTATTTAGACAAAACAGGGCTTTTAAAGGTAATATCTAAACTGCTTGAAAAGATAGCGGAGCCTTTTGACAAGCTGGACAAGCAAGTTACGGAGATAGAAAAGAGGGTCCCGGAGCCTACGGAGGCGGAAACGGCGCTTTATTTAAGGGGTGACGGTACCTGGGCTGACGGTGTGCAGGGACCGAAGGGAGACAAGGGTGCTGACGGTGTTACGCCGACAGTTGCTATTGGCACAAACGGTAACTGGGTCATAAACGGAGTAGATACACAAAAACCTTCGAGAGGCGCTACGGGAGCAAAGGGCGACCAAGGCGAACAGGGTCCTACGGGAGCGCAGGGACCAAAAGGCGACAAGGGAGAGCCGGGACCGCAGGGAGAGACCGGAGCAACGGGCGACAAAGGCGATACGGGAGCTAAAGGCGACACAGGAGCAGTGGGACCAACGGGACCACAGGGACCGAAGGGAGCTGACGGAGCAACGCCAACAATAGGCAGCAATGGCAACTGGTTTATAAACGGCACAGATACACAAAAACCTTCGAGAGGCGCTACGGGACCGCAGGGCGCTACGGGTCCGCAAGGTCCGACAGGTCCGCAGGGTCCTACGGGATCAACAGGACCGCAAGGTGCAAAGGGCGACAAGGGCGCGACAGGAACATCTATAAGAAATATGGGTGCTTGGAAGGCTAGTACAGCTTATGTCAACAGCGCTACATATATTGACATAGTTACATATAACGGGTCGGCGTATGCCTGCAAGACATCACATACATCGGCGTCAAGCTGGAACAGTTCTTACTGGACATTGCTTGCATCGAAAGGCGACCCGGGAGCCAAGGGTGACAAAGGCGATACGGGCGCGAAGGGAGAGACAGGTGCGACAGGTCCTACGGGACCAACAGGACTGCAAGGCGCAAAGGGCGACAAGGGAGCTACGGGAACATCAATCCGCAATATGGGAGAGTGGAAGGCGAGCACGCCTTATGTAAACAATTCATCTTACATAGATGTTGTAACACACAGCGGGTCTGCTTATGCCTGCAAGACCTCTCACACATCGGCGACAAGCTGGAGCAGCACAAACTGGACATTGCTTGTATCGAAAGGCGACAAGGGCGCAAAAGGTGACACAGGAGCTAAAGGTGACACGGGCGCAAAAGGCGACACGGGACCGCAGGGTCCTAAAGGCGACAAGGGAGATCCTGCGACCATGAAGCAATGCTTAGTAGGATCTACAGAGGGAGAACTAACAAAACCGTGGTATAAATTTGCGGACTATACGGTTACGGA
>CANQVZ010000009.1 GCA_947627425.1 uncultured Clostridia bacterium
GTCAAGTTATTCAGTTTTCAATGTGCTGTCTTGCCGCTGTCCTCTGCGACAGCTTATTCAGTATATCACATCTTTTTTGCAGTGTCAAGAAGTTTCTGATATTTTTTTATGAATTTTTTTAATTCGACCATATTTTACGACAGAGTTGCTAAATAACATATAATGTGCTATAATTACAAATGTATATAAACAAAAACAAAACTATACTTTACAAAAAATTTACACGGAGAGCAGCTATGAAGACAAGATCTATAAACGCTTTAAAATGGATATACAAATACACAGGCAGACAGCTCTGGTGGGTCGCCTTTCTTTCTCTTGTAACGGGCGCCATATCGCTGGGCTTTATATGGCTTGCGCTTGTTTCAAGACAGGTAATAGATATAGCCACGGGCGCCATGGATGGCAACATATGGTTTGCCGTATTTAAAATAGTGATGATAATAATACTCCAGGGCGTACTCAACATATTTTACTGCAACATACTCATACGGGCTATGGGTAAAATAGATATGAAAATGAAGCAGGGGCTTTTTAATTCGCTTCTGAATAAAAAGTGGCCTAGCATAAACGAATACCATTCGGGAGAGCTTCTTAACCGCTTTACATCGGATGTGGATATTATAATAGATGGAATAGTGACGATAGTACCCAGCGGTATAGCCTTGGGAACAAGGCTTATAGCGGGTCTTGCGGTGCTTTTCACAATAGAACCTAAGCTCACGCTCATCGTTGTGATATTCGGCATATTCATAGGCATAGCAAGCAAGATATACAGCAAGCACTTCAAATATCTTCACAAGGCTCTGCAAAGCGCCAACGGCGTTGTGCGTTCCTTCATACAGGAGTGTATAGAAAATATAGTAGTTATAAAATCATTCGCAAACAACAAAATAGTGTCCGAAAGACTTATGGACAAGCAGAAAAAGGCTCTCAAGCTCATGTACAAAAGACAGACCGTAAGCAACATTGCGGACACGGGAGTATATATACTTTTCACGGGCGGATTTTACGCTGCGCTTGTGTGGGGCGCATTCAGAATAAGCACGGGCTCGCTCACATACGGTATGCTTACGGCGTTTTTGCAGATAATAGAGCAGATAAAGGCGCCCATGAGAAATATGAGCGGACTTGTGCCCGCCTTTTACTCCATGATAGCCTCATCCGAAAGACTTATAGAACTTGAAAACATGGAGAACGAGCAGCGTTCATTGGAAACGCCTAACGCTTACGAGCTGTATAATGAGCTGGAAAGCCTTGATTTTGAAAACATAACCTTTTCATATAAAGACGAGACCGTGCTTGAAAACGCAAGCACGATCATAAAAAAAGGCGATATCGCTGCCGTTGCGGGACCGTCGGGCATAGGAAAATCCACAATGATGAAGCTCATGCTCGCGCTTATAGAGCCTCAGCAGGGTGAGGTCAGCCTTAAGCTGAAGGATGGCAGGAAAATACCCGTGGACAGCTCGTGCAGATGTCTTTATGCCTATGTACCTCAGGGCAACATGGTACTTTCGGGAACGATAAGAGAAAATATAAGCTTTTGCCGTCCGGACGCCTCGGACGAGGATATAATAAAGGCATCAAAGCTGGCAATGATATGGGACTTTATAGAGACACTGCCCGAAGGACTCGATACCGTCATAGGCGAAAGAGGACTGGGACTTAGTGAAGGACAGATACAGCGGCTTGCCATAGCAAGGGCATTTCTTTGTGATGCGCCTATACTTTTGCTCGACGAAGCCACATCCGCTCTTGACGAGGGCACTGAAAAGGGACTTCTGGAAAACATACGCTCCTTACAGGGCAAGACCTGTATATTTATATCACACAAGCACAGAACTATAGAAATGTGCGACAGGATAATAGTATTCAACAACAAAAAGCTTGAGGACTGCGGATATGAGGAGCTTTCCGAGAGCTGGGAATAGCCAAGGCGCTCAAAAATTAATTAAATTTTCATAAATATATGCTGTAAAATTAAGAATGATATTCTATAATTAAAGCATACCAAGCTTTATTGCAAAGGAGGAAAACGATATGGAATATAAAATACTGGTGGCGGACGACGACAAGGAAATATTAAACGCCATAGAAATATATCTTACAAACGAACAGATGACAGTATATAAGGCTCAGAACGGAGAGGAGGCTCTCAGAATTCTTGAAGAGCATCCCGACATACATCTTATAATAATGGATATAATGATGCCCAAAATGGACGGCATACAAGCCATACTTAAGATAAGACAGGACAAGGAGATACCCATTATAGTGCTTTCGGCAAAGTCCGAGGACAAGGATATCGTGCTGGGACTTAATATAGGCGCAGACGACTACATAACAAAGCCCTTCAACTTTTTGGAGCTTATTGCAAGGGTAAAATCAAACCTGAGGAGATATACAAAGTTCAGCAGCTTTCAGCAGACTAAGGACGAGCTTCTCATAAGAGGACTTTATCTCAACAAAAAGACAAAGGAGGTAAAGCTTGACGACAAGCCCGTGAAGCTCACTCCGATAGAATTCAAGATATTGCAGCTCCTTATGGAAAATCCCGACGTTATATTTTCAATAGAAGAAATATACGAAAAGGTGTGGAACGAACCGTTTATAAACAGCGAAAACACCGTTGCGGTACATATAAGGAGAATAAGAGAGAAAATAGAAGTAAACCCAAAGGAACCTATATATCTGAAGGTGGTGTGGGGTATTGGATACAAGATCTCAAAATAGGATAATTGCCATAGCGGGGCTTATAGTCATACTTCTTCTGGTTTCGACCGCCGCCGTTGCCTGCTTTGAGAAAAAGCTGAGCTTCAACGACGAAAATGTTTCCTATTTCAAGGACAGCGCGGAAATAAACAAAAATGTTATAAGATACGCCAAAAATCTGCAAAGGTATTATATATACTACAACAAGTTCGATATAGACCGAGCAACTCTCAAATTATCCGAAATAGACAATTACATTTCAACGGAAGAGATGACGCCCGAACCGAGAAAATTCAGCGCAAGGATACAGCCCTTCGGCGACGGCAAGGAAGCAAGCGAAAACAGCAACGAAGGAATATTGACTGAAAATCCCGAATCGCTCTATAATTTTGACATTGAGACATCTACCATAGACAGCCTTATAACAAGGCAGGCGGAGCTGAGCGATGCAATAAACAACTATAATTCAATAGAAAATTATTTGCTGACAAACGACGATTTTCACTATTCCATATACAGCAATGTGCTATGCAGGGTCATAGCCACAAACACAAACGATTTTTATCAGGAAGGCAGCTATGAGACAATAAGCATCACAGATCCCATTTTTTCCGTTAAGTTCAACAACGAGCTTCTGAACAGCTCCTTTACCGACAGGGGACTTAAGCTGGATATATCCATACCCGTGACAACATCATCTGCTACAAAGCTTCAGATGCTCACGCTAAAGGATGAGATAAGGTTCAACAAGGTGCTTTCATCTCCCCTCCTGCCCCTTTGTCTGCTTGCGGCGGCAGCTCTTGTGGCATCATATCTGTATCTATATCAGGATGAACAGACAAAGAAAATACTTGCGGAGCTTTGCAGGCAATACGGCAGAATACCCTTTGTTTTCACGGTGCCTCTTGCCGTTATGCTCATTTCCATAACCGTAAAGCACAGCAGGATATATCACAATATGCTCACGGTAAGCATAGTAAACAACAGATATTTTGTGCTCATGGGCGCAATAATAATATCTTGCTTTACGATGCTTTTCTTTGCATTGTTTTTGAGCAATATAATAATAATTTTCAAAAATCCCAGAATTTTGTACAACTCCCCGTCGATAAGGATATTTTCATCGGCATTCAAGGACATACAGCTTGCGCTTAAGTCAAAGAGATATTTTCTCACGGGACTTCTGATATTTCAGGCGATAATGATACTTTGGATAATAGGCATAATGTTCGTGTCGCTTATAGGAGTGGACAACACCATCAAGACCTTGGCTGTATACGCCGTCTTGTCAACAGCCCTGCTTGTTTTCGGAATAATATTCAAAGCCATAGTTTCGGAGATAAAGCTCAGATACTATTTACAGGAGCTTGCGGACGGCAACATAGACGCCATACCCATACAAACGGGTCCGTTCTCAAAATCTATCAACAATATAAATAAAATAAATACCGGACTCCAAAAAAATGTAAACGAAATACTTAAAAGCGAGAGGCTCAAGACCGAGCTTATAACAAATGTTTCTCACGATCTTAAGACGCCTCTTACATCCATAATAAGCTATGTTTCGCTTTTAAAGGATATGGATAACGAAAACGAGGTGGCGAGGGAATATATTTCCATAATTGACAACAAAGCCAAAAGGCTGAAGGTGCTTATAGACGATCTTTTTGAAGCATCCAAGCTCTCAAGCGGACAGATGAAGCTGGACAGGATGTATTCGGACATAGTGGCGCTTCTGGACCAGGCAATGGGCGAGCTCTCATATAAGATAGAAGAATCGGGCATAGAGTTCATAGTTTCCACAAGCTCGGATTCCATACTTATAAACATTGACGGTCAGAAAATGTGGCGGGTATTTGACAACCTTATAAACAACATACTCAAATATTCCGCTAAGGGTACGAGAGCATATGTGGACATAAAGGAAGAAGAAAAGGCAGTAATAATAACCTTCAAAAATATAGCCAACTACAACATGGACTTTGAGGCAAACGAGCTTTTTGAAAGGTTCAAAAGAGGCGACGCTTCGAGGACGACCGAAGGCTCCGGACTGGGACTTTCCATTGCCAAGAGCATTGTGGAGCTTCACGGCGGCATAATGAACATAACTACCGACGGCGATCTGTTCAAGATAACCATACTCCTTTCAAAGCAATGATATGTGTTTGCATTATTGCCGAGGATATGTTATAATTATCGGCAGTATTTTCTACGGAGGTAAGCAAAATGGAGCGAAACCACACTGTTTCCCAAAAAGAGCTTGAAAGACAAAAAGAATATATGGCAAGGATGAGAGAGCTTAACGAGGATTTCTTTGCCGAAAACGGCAGAAGGCGCAAAATGCACATAACCACATTCGGCTGTCAGATGAATGCGCACGATTCCGAAAAGCTTGCGGGCATACTCAAGGAAATGGGATATGAGGAGTGCGCAGAGGAAAAGGATGCGGATTTTATAATATACAACACCTGCTGCGTGAGAGAAAATGCCGAAAACAAGGTATACGGCAATCTCGGCTATCTCAAAAACCGCAAGAAGCAGAACCCCGATATGCGCATAGCTCTATGCGGCTGCATGATGCAGCAGGAAAGCGTATTGCAGACAATAAAGGAAAAATACAAGCACGTGGATATAGTATTCGGCACATTCAATCTTTATAAGCTTGCCGAGCTTCTCTACATAAATATGACCACAAATTCACCCGTATTCGACATATGGAAGGAGCACGGCGAAATTGTGGAGGATCTGCCCGCTATAAGACATTTTAAATACAAGGCAAGCGTAAACATAATGTTCGGCTGCGACAACTTCTGCTCGTACTGCATAGTGCCATATGTAAGAGGCAGGGAAAGAAGCCGCTGTCCGCAGGACATATTAAACGAGGTAAAGGCTCTTGCGGCGGACGGAGTGAAGGAAGTGACACTTCTGGGACAGAATGTGAACAGCTACGGCAAGGGACTTGACGAAGAAATAAGCTTTGCAAAGCTTTTAAGGCTTGTGAACGATGTAGACGGCATAGAAAGGATAAGATTTATGACATCTCATCCCAAGGATCTGAGCGATGAGCTTATATATGCCATGAGAGACTGCAAAAAGGTTTGCCATCACATTCACTTGCCCTTCCAAGCGGGCAACAACGAAATACTCAGGATAATGAACAGGCATTACACAAAGGAATATTATCTGGGACTTGTTGAAAAAATAAGAAAGGAAATACCCGATATTTCCGTCACTACCGACATTATGGTAGGCTTCCCCGGAGAGGGCGAAAAAGAAATAGAGGACACAATAGACGTGATCAAAAAAGCCAAGTTCAACAGCGCTTTTACATTCATTTATTCAAAGAGGACGGGCACTCCCGCCGCCGTGATGGAAAATCAGGTGAGCGAGGAGGACGCAAAACGCAATTTCAACAGGGTGCTCGATGTGCTCAACGACATTATATATGAGCAGAACAAATTAAAGGTAGGCGGCACATACAAGGTGCTTGCCGAAGATGTGAGCGCAAGCGACAAAAGCTATATAACGGGCAGACTGGATGATAATACTCTGGTTCACTTAAAGGGCGATGAGAGCCTTTTGGGACAGATATTTGATGTAAGGATAACGGACTGCAAAACATTCTATCTTATAGGTGAAAAGGTATGAAAATAAAAAGAGCCTTTATATTGCTTTTTGCTGTGCTTTGTCTTGCCGCAGCTGCGGTATGGGCAGGCAGCGGAATAAAGGTGAGCGTAGACGGAGCTTACATAAGCTTTACGGATGCCGAGCCTATCATATCGAACGGGCGGACAATGGTGCCGGTAAGAGCTGTGTTCGAGGCAATGGGCGCAGAGGTGGACTTTAACTCCAAAGGCACTATAACGGGTAAAAAGGGTAACAACAAAGTAGAGCTTTTTCTCGGAAGTAAGTACATTATTTCAAACGGCATACCTGCGGCAATGGATACAGCTCCCGTCGTGATCGGTTCAAGAGCATTTGTGCCCGCAAGGTATATTGCCGAAGGCTTCGGTTACACCGTAGGCTGGGACAGCCAAAGCAAGACGGTATCAATAAATTCAAAAGGATATGCTCCCGCGCCCGTGAACAGCACTCCGCAGACAGGCAATAAAAATGTAAAGCTTCACTTCATAGATGTGGGTCAGGGCGACTGCACGCTTATAGAGGACAACGGACACTATATGCTGATAGATGCGGGCGAAACGGAATATGGTAAAACCGTTGTAAGCTATATAAAAAATATGGGCATAACCTATATTGACTATGTTATAGCCACTCATCCGCACTCGGATCACATAGGCGGACTGGATGATGTCATAAATACATTCGATGTAAAAAATGTGATAATGACAAGAGAAGAAGCCGTAACGGCAAGCTTTGAAAGCCTGCTTGACGCTCTGGAAAAAAGCAATGCAAGCATTATAGAGGCAAAGCCCGGAAACAGCTATAAGCTCGGACTTTCTTCATTCAGAATAATTGCGCCCGATAAGCTTGACGACGATTCAAACAACAATTCCATCGCCATAAGGCTTAGTTATAAAAACAGCTCTGCCCTGCTCTGCGGAGACGCCGAGAAGGACGAGGAGCTTTATATGGTACGCAGCGGAGAAAATATAGCAAGCGATGTGCTTAAGGTAAACCACCATGGGAGCTCGGGCTCAAGCTGCGCGGAGTTTCTGAACAAGGTGCATCCGAAATATGCCGTTATATCCGTAGGAAAGGACAACAGCTACGGTCATCCGTCCATGAATGCGCTTTCGGCTCTCAATGCCATAGGCGCAGAAATATACAGAACGGATCTGAACGGAAATATAGTTGTTACTCTTACGGGAAGTTCGGCAAGCGTTAGTGTTTCAAAGTCAGAGGCGGACGAAAGAACAGAAAAGACGCTTTATAATGTTGTGCTGAACACAAACAGTAAAAAGGTGCATTTGTCCGGCTGTGACTCGGTGGCAAAAATGAGCGCCAAAAACAAACAGATATTTTCGGGAAGTGTTGAGGAGCTTATCGAAAAGGGCTACAGCGCCTGCGGCTCATGCCGTCCGTTTTAGGGAGGAAATATGTACACCATAGACAGGATAGAGGAAAACATAGCGGTCATTACGGATGAGAGCGAAAACCGTACATATGTCCCAAAGGATATTATAGATGGAAATGTGAGAGAAAATGCCGTTGTGACAAAAAACGGCTCTCGCTGGGAAATAGATGAGGAAAACACAGAGAAAAGAAAAGCCGAGATAAAAACAAGGCTTGAAAGGCTTTTTAAAAGAGGATAGTTTCAAAGCAAACTATCCTCTTTCAAATTTACCGTATTATAAGTCTATATTTTGTCTTATGCCCTGCTTTTACTCGCTTTTATAAAGCTTATTAATTTGTCGGACTGTTTCGGGTCGGTCAATCGCTGACGCTGTCCTCGCTTACGGGAAAGTCAAAATAAGTGTCCGTGTAGGGTTCATTTTCCAATGTGAAGTGCCACCATTCGGTATCGAGAGGCTTAAAGCCGTTTTTAAGCATTATATCCCTAAGCGTATTTCTGTTTTGTATCTGTTCCTCGGTCAAATCGCCCGTGTAATCGGGGTGAGAAAGCTCTCCGAAGTAATCGAAGGTGCCTCCCATATCGACCTCCTTGCCCGTTTCCATATCAAAGAGAGTAAGATCGACCGTGCTGCCTCTGCTGTGTCCGGATTTGTCGGCAATATAGCCCTGCTCAAAAAGCACGGACTTATCCAACTCGGGATAAAAATATTCTTTCATTTTCGTGTCGTCGTTTTCTGCCCAGTCTATGAAATTGTTTACGGCAGTCTGCGGACGGTAAGCATCATAAATTTTAAGTCTGTAGCCAAGCTCCTTTGCGCTTTCGGACGCTCCCTTTAAAGCCTGCGCCGCCTCTTTGGTGAGAAGTGCACACGGTTCCTCGTAGCCATCGATCCTCTCGCCTACGAAATTATATGTTGAATAATATCTTATCTCAAGTATAGCGTCCGGAACTGCCTCCGAAAGCTCCACAAAATCCGAGGCATCGTCGACGGACGCCTCTCCGTTATATGATGTGACGGTAACGGAACAGGCTGACAACAGTGTTATGACGGCAGCGGCAGCGGTTATTTTAAATAAATTCTTAAGCATGATCATACTTCCTTTCATAATGATAATCAAATTTCCTTAATATTATTTTACCACATATCGGCAAAAATTTTTATGTTGTTTAGGCTTTTATATTTGCCATTTGCGACAAAAATTTTGTATAACAACAGTCTTTTGTATTGATTTTTATAATTATTTATAATAAAATATAAGTAATAAGTATTTTAATTTCACAAAAATGGAGGGCTACAATGAGAAAAAAACTTTATATGCTTACGGCATTTGCGGCGGCAATATCGCTTGTATTGTCGGGCTGTTCGGGTATAGGCGGAAAAAGCGATGGCTCCGAGCCTGTTACAATTACCGTCATGGGCAGAAAAAGCGACTTGGCAAAAAGCTATATGACAAGCATTTTCAGTCAATATGAAAAGGCAACGGGCAACAAGATAAAGCCTATACCGTTTGAGGACAATTATTTTGAATCAAACGCTGCGGACAGCTTTGCAAGAGGAGAGGTGCCCGATATATTTATGCATTTCCACAACTCCGATCTGGATCGTTTCGATATAGAAGGAAATTTCATGTATATGAACGATCAGAAATGGGTTGACGAGCTTACGGACAGCACGCGGGAATATTGCACGGACAGCAGCGGAAACATATTGGGACTGCCCTTCTGGGAAAATTCCGTATCGGGTTGCTATTATAACAAGACTATACTTGACAGTCTGGGACTGAATAGCGCAACAACGCAGGCAGAATTTGATATGCTCTGTCAGGCGCTCACGGAAACGGGCTATATACCCATATGCTGGCCTGCCGACGGCTGTGCATGGCCTGTGCAGTTTGCTCTGGATCCCGTATTTGCGGACAATCCCGATAAGCTTGAAAAGATAAACAAAAACGAAATAAAATATGCCGATATACCCGAGGTGGCAAGCATGGTGGAATGGATAGGAAATGCTGCCGAAAAGGGTTGGTTCGGTCCCGACTATCTCAAATGGAACATTGACAATATAGATCCCGTTATGAGTTCGGGGCAGGCAGTTATGACATTCATGTGGGACACTTGGTTCTACACGGATCTGGCTAAGGACGGCAAGTACACCGTTGATGACTTTGAGATAATGCCCGTATTCCTGAACACTGTAAATAACGGCACATATGAGGGCGGCAATCTCAACATGATGATGGTGAACAAAAACGGAGAGCATATAGCGGACTGCCTTGATTTCCTTGATTTCTGCGCCGATGAAAAAAACTACAATATAGCCTTTGACGGCATATCTACGGTAAAGTGCTTTAAGAATCAAACCACCAACATACAGGCGCCCATGCTCACAAACGCCTCGGCATCCATAGACGCAAATCTTAGAGCATCGACCTCCACATCAAAGGTCAAGGGCTTCAGCTGTGATGATGTGGCTGTTGCTCTGGACAATCTTTTCAGAAAGAGAACGGATGTAAAGGGCTGCGTGGATCTTATGGACAGCCTTAGAATAAAGGCGGCAGCAAAACAGGGAGTGGAGGGCTTTTAATCCTCTCCCGACATATAGATCATAAAAAAAGTCCCGCTCCTATATCGGAGCGGGGCATTTTTGTAATATCAGCTTGGACTTCCCATACCTGTCTGGCGGGTCATTTCGTTTGTGTTGGTCGGCTGCTGCGGCTGTGTTCTTTCAAGGTTATTGCTTGCGCTCGGCGATATTTCGTCCAAATTGCGCGCCACAGTGCTGCGCTGTCTTGCAAGCGCTGCATTCATATCCTTTGTGAATTTATCCGCGGCTCTCCTCGCAGCATCGCTTCTGTCACTTAATTCCTGTCTGAAATCATGCTCCTTCTTGATCTTTTCATAGTTCTCCAGATCCTTTCTATTCTGCTCCTTTTCCGCATCCGAAGCAACCAGCTTCTTGAACCATGATAATTCCTCCGGCTTCTCCGGCGGGTATAATACCGGAGCAGTGATCCTGACAGCATTGAATGACACCTCGTCATCATAATAATTGTTATGCTTTACCATAACATAGTCGTTGCTGTCGCCGTGTATAAGAGAGCTGTCAATAGCTCTGACTATATTTTTGCTTGCCATTTCAAAATCGGCAAATGTGGAATTTTCGCCAAGGTTCCATTTTTTGCTTATAGGTTCGCCTCCTATGTATATCACATCGGCAGCGGCGCGAAGGAGCTTCAGATTGGCTTCGCTGTTTTCATTTGTAACGGATATGCTGGTAATATCCCTTATGATGTCAACGCCCCTGCTGTAATCACTGTTTAAGTATGAATCCATATCAATGGGTGAACTGGCAAGACTGTCTCTGTATATAAAGCCCATACGGTTGATATTATATACCTCATCGGGAGAAACGTTGCGGGCATTGGCAACTATATCCCTGAATTGCTGCGAAAAGGATGTTCCGTCGGGCATATGCATACTGTCTACATAGTTGCTGACATAGTTTGTTAAAGCCTCTGCATTTCCTCTGCGGAAATTCTCGTGGAAATCGGGGCTTGCCAAAGCATTTTTGATTTCTGTCCTTAAGGCCTGATCAGCCATATGATTTGTTGCTTCTTGGTCGAGATTATCAGACATCACTTTTGAACTGTATCCATGGAAAGTAACACCGACCAGCATACCAATGGGAATATCCGAAATATCGCGCATGGTGTCTGTGCCTATGTTATCGGTAACGGCCTGCGCAATGACAGCCCTTTGATATGTGCCGTCAACACTTGACCTTATACCCTCGACATAGTTTTCGTCCCTAATATATTGGGTACGGAACGTATTCAGCTGTCTTAAGCTGTCGGGATATACACCTCTGAACATATCAGCCGCTTTTTTATTGTTAAGCTGTATCAGGTCCATTATCATAGAACCCATTATATCGGCTGTAATACCGTTTTCCCTTATGCTCTCGGGGTCGCTGTAATCCACATAAGGCATTTTCTGCTTTGACAAATGCTCAGCTATATTCATAAGCTTGGGAATCATGACCTTTGAAAACTTTTCATTCGCCTCGGGCGAACCCTTGGCGACCACTTCTCTGTTCTTTACGGGAAGAGAGAAATCAGCGTAAAATTTAGCGCCCATCTCGCGTCTTAAATTTCTCATCTCCGGAGTGTCCGCCAGAACCTGATCCAGTGTGAGATCATTTTCAGCCATGGTGTATGCAATCAATACTCCCGCAAAGGACGGCTCTCTGCCGGGCATACCCAGCATAAGGTTTTTATTGAGCTGACTCAGGACGCCTTTTGCCGCAGCCTTGTCGCCGCTTTGAAGAAAAGGCTCTGCCGCAAAATACAAAAAGTCGTTGTATGCGCTCATCATAAGGTTCTCTCTGTTGCGAAGATCATTCTTGTCCTTTGTCATACCTATGACGGCATCATATATATTCTTTCTGAAGTCCCTTACATAGTTTACGGAGGCGTGCAGTTTATCCGCCGCATCCTTGCTTCCCGTTGACATCATATCGTCCAGCACTGCCTTTGACACTATGGGAACGGGATCGGGCTCTATGGAATTTTCCCTCATTACGGTTACAAAATCGCCTTTCTTTTCCGTATCGAGAGCGGCTCTTACCATATCGCTCGCATTCTTTATATTGAGCTCCGTACCCTGCGGAAGAACAGACTTTATATTCCTGCCGTTTATGTAGAGCTTTGAAAGAAGCTTAGAAGCGTTGTCATCCGTTATTTCTTCGCCCAGAACGCTTGCAAGAAACGCCTTGTCGTCCGTCAGGGAGGTGTCGGCAGCTCTTACCGAGCTATTATTCAGAATGTCGGCAGCCTCTGCCTTTCTTAAGGTAGTATTTATCTTTTCGGTGTCGTGAACTCTGCCCTCCGTTATATCCTTAAGCTCGGAGCCTATACCTTCCCTCTGCGCTTCCTCGTTATAATGCGTAAGATAGCTTTTTGCTTTCTTTATATCGGGACGGTTTTCAAAATATTCATTGCTTGCCCTCTCGTCCGCTTCAAGCTCGGCAACGCCCGATGAGAGCGCTTCTATTTCTCCATTATAAGCGCTGCTCGGAGCAGAAGCCACTTTTTTGACCTTTTGAGTGTTGTTGTCAAATTCGATAACGACCTCGGCATCGTTGTGTATTTCAAAGGTATTTCGTATTGCTTCGGCAGCCTGCGCAAGCGTGGGATAGTCCTCGGTTATCTTCTTGTCGTCTATATATACTTTGTCCAGAAGCTCATTTATGGGGGTAATATTGTCGCCCGTAAGCTCTCTTATGAGCCTTTCGTCGTCAAATGTGAAATAAAGGGGGTCTACGGAGACCGCATTATCCTCCGGAGGCTTTACAAAGGCGCTTGTCTGGGGAATATGTCCTATAGGCATATATCCGTCGCCGAAAAGCCTGTTGTAGCCATTGAATGACGGCTTAGCCACGGTTGTAAGAGTCGATTCAAAGTTATCTCTGTCATATAAATTTCTTACCTCGGTATTGTTCAAGGCGTTTAAGCCGTTTCTTCTCAAGAAGCTTTCATAGTTCTCAAGCACGCCCAGAGAATTTTTGAGGTGTTCTGTCCTCTGATCCATATCAACTCTAAGAGCCGCATCATAAAACGCATTTGCCTGATTCATTTCGGTATTGTCTCTGAAGGGCACGGATGAGAACACATCAACAAGACTGTCCGAAACAGCCTTGCAGCCTCTGAAAATACTGCTGTATGAAATATCCTCAACGAATTTGTCTACATTTTCAATGCCCTTGTATGCGCGTATATTTTCCTTCTCGGCATTCAATACGCCTTCAACGCTCTCGGACATCTCGGCGGCAAGGTCGGTAAGCTCCACATAACCCGAAAATTCCTCCTCGGTGATTTCTTCGTGAATAAGGTCGGGCATAAGGGGCTCCAGCCTGCCTATGGCAGCCTGTATGGAGAAAAGGGCGTCAAGCCTTCTACCGTTCAGCTCGTCCGTAGTGTCCTCCGGATTTCTTGCAAAGGTCTCGTGGAACCTTGCAATGAGCTCGTCTTTTCTTTCCATTATTTCATCGTCTTCTGAAATTATGTCTTCCTCATCCATGCCCTGTGAAAGGAACCATGCGTTCATAAACGCCGAAAACTTTGCGGGGTCTGACATATCCGCTCCGAGTCCGTACATTTCGGCTAAAATTTTGCCGTCCTCGGAATAGAGCAGAGAAGCATATCTTTCCGCCAGCCTGGCTGTTTTTTCTCTTTTTCTGTTGTTATATGACACAGCGTAGTCATATAGCTTTCTTCTTTCACCCTGAGCTACATTTATAAATGCCATATTATTCCTCCTTATGGTGCGGTAACATAATAAATTTATTTACTAATAATAATATAACATAGTAAAAAAAAGAATTCAATAAATTGGCATAAACGACAAAGTTAAAGGCATAAAAGCTTGCGTGTAGCGGGAGAGTTTCGCCGTGCAATATCATTTTGAGGACAGTCCCGGCTTCGCAGGACAGCCCCATTAAGGGCAAGGGCGGTGGCTTGCTATTGTGCCAAGAAACACAAAAAAACGGAGCTTTACTCCGTTTTTTTGCGGCGCCCTCCCAAGCGGGAGGACAATAGAAGGTAGATCAGCTGTTTTCCTTACCCTTTACATTTTGTTTTGATTTATCCATTTCGTTTTCATTCTGGAATTGGGTGCGTTGTTTAATGTTTCTTACATCGTCCATTGTGAGGTTTTCAAGCGTTAAGGGCTTGATATACCTTATGGAGCTTGCCGCGCTTCTTGCCGTTTCCGCGCATTGGTTGATCCTTTGCTGTCTTTCAATACGGTTTTCATACCACATCATATTGGCTTCATATTCTGCGCACTGACGGTCATTTTCCCTGACATCCTCGGGAGAAGCGAAAAATCTTTTGACACGACCGAACGGCTCCACATATTCGGGCTTTCTTATGACCTCATTGTCGGTAGCAACGAACGGTTCAAAGACATCGCTATCCTCCGCCTTGAACATGACATACTCTGTGCCCTTGCCTTCTATAAGAGAGTTTTGAAGTATTCTGCTGAGCTTATTGCCCATTGAAACATATTCGGTCTGCGGAGCGTCCTCGGGAATATCGAAATACATTCTGGCAGGCACACCGTTTATAAATATCCTGTCCGCAGCCCTCATACAGTCGTTGCCATACCATGTTTTGGCAAACTGGTCGGGCTCCCTCAGAATTGTAAGTCCCGACAATCTTTCGAGAAGCTCAAGACCGCCCATATTCAAAGCTCTTTGGTCTGCATCGTTGGAGAGCTCAAAATTGGGTCTGACATCGATCCTGCCGTCCTCAACAAAGGATTCGTCTCTGTTTCGTCTTTCTCTGATTACGCGCCTTTCTTCTGCCTCTCTTTCGCGCCTCTCACGCTCCCTGCGGTCGTTTTCTGCCTTCTCGGCAGCCCTTCTTTCAGCCTCGGCTCTTGCCTGTGCTGCTGCCTCTGCCGCCGCTCTTTCTGCGGCTATAGCCTTCTCAGTGATATCTTTTACAACATCCTTTCCGCTTTTAAGCTCGCCGTTATTTATTTTCTCGGTAAGGTCATTTACCCTCTTCAATATATCGGCGTTCTTTTCGGAGGTCATTTCAAAGCCGAAATCCTTTGCGCCGTATAATATTATACGAGGCTTGTTGGCTTCGGGGTCATCAAAGCATTTCTGCGGTATATAGGCTATCTCGTTCTTGGGATCGCGCATATCCTGAACTACATCGCCCATTATAGTGAGCCAATTATTCACGATGTCATTGGCATTTTTGGCGTCTCCCGCGTGCAGCTCAAGCGCGCTCTTGCCGTTTATGTATATACTGCCTATATATTCGGCAGCCATTTCATTGGTAAATTCAAAGCGTTCGTTCGGAGTACCCGAAATGCGGTTCAATTCGGCCCTGAATTCTTCGGCTCGTTTTGTGTTGCCATAAAGGAAGGATGCCATATCGCCCTCTACCTTTTTATTGAGAGGATGGTCGGGGTTGCCTATCCTATCGGCGTCAACGCCCGTTATCGTCTTGAATATCTTTGCCGTATCATCTCTGTTGGAAAGAGCTATTATGTTTTCCTCGGCTTCAAATGCGTTTTTGCTGTGCCTTACGGGCTTGGTCTCAAAATCGCTGAGTCTTGTCCTGTGCTTAGACCTTCTTTTCCTATGCTTATGCTCCTCCTCCTTGGTCTCATCCGCCTCGGGCGCCTTCTGCTCGGGTTCGGGAGCAGCCTTGGCTGTTTCCTGCTTAGACTTGCCCGTTTCCTTCTTGGAAGCCCCGGGAGGAACGGGAGACTTGAGGTCTATCCACTTGTGTTCATCAGTAGTCTTGAAATCCGCCTTGAATACCTTGAATCTTGCCTTCATTTCGGGAAGTATCTCTATATCCGTCTTATCTCTGTAGGCTTCCTTCAATATTCTGACAGCTTCATCCATTTTATCCTTTTCGGGATCCAGAAGCTCGGGCAGGTTCCTTCCGCCAACTCTTATCCTGTTTATTTCGGCTTCAAGCTCTTTATTGCTTGTAAGCTCGGTGCCGAGTATTGTATTGAGGAATTTTCTGCTGCTCGGAGTGTAGTCCGGAAATTCAACTATTACCCTCTCGTTTATATTCTGAGAATTGAGAACCGTAACGACGGGTCTGGGAGCTTCGATATATTCTTCGATGCTGTTGCCGCTTGTCCTTGGCTCTATATTTCTCTTGAAGGCATTGAATACGGTAACGATATCCCCTCTTTTGGGCAGCCACTCATTGCTTCCGTCAATTCTGACATTCTCAAGCCTTTTCTTAAGATCTCTTGTGTCCAGATCCTCCGTGCCCAAAAGACTGTTGAAGTATACCTTAGCCTGCGTCTTAAGCCTGTTTGCTTCGTCCGTCTTGCCCGTCTTGCTGACCTTGCTGTGTCTTTCGGTATCCACATTGAGTATACGCACCTGGGAGAAGGATCTATTTTGAAGGTCTTTCTTGGCTTCTTTGGTTTCCTTGGTCCTTGCGGCATTGTTAAGGTCTACATAGCCAAGCTCACCCTCCATTACGGAGACGGTCTCGCCCTTGTTGAAGGATTCCCTTACAAGGCGCGCAGCCTCGGCGATTTTCTTGCCCGCAAGGTTCATGTCGCCTACATTTACCTTTCTCAATTCGGCTTCTATAGAGTATTCATGTCTATGCTCTGTGCCGAGAAGAGTGTTGAAAAGGGTGATGTTGTCCGATTCCAGAAGATAGGGATCGAAGGACTCGGTCTGTCTGAACATCTCGCGGTGCTTTCCCTTACTTACGCCCTGAGCATCATTGCCCTTGAAGGCGGCGTTGAGTTCATCGGCATTGTTTTCAACGACAGCCTCGTCAATATCGAACTCCGAGACAAATTCCGGAGTAAGATTCTTGGCGCTGCATTTTGCGCTGCTGTTATATCTGCCGTCGGTATTTTCCATTGCCACATCGGTCATATTGTATTCGCCGAATTTATCCACATAATTAAGAGCTGCGGCAACATTTTTGCTTTTTGCAAGGTTTTCGTCCGCAATGGCTTCTTCATCCGCAAAGTGCTCGCTTTTGGCTATTTCATTGAAGCCCTCTGCAACGGCTGCCATGCTGCGGTGTATTCTGGCGTAGTCGGCACTTTTGTTGAAGGCTTCTATGTCGTCAACATGCAGTCTGCGCCATACATTGTTCATTATAGTTTCGTTAAAGTGTATCTCATTGGGAGATTCGTTGTATTGCTCGGGAGAGAAGAACATAGCCGAAACACTGTCGGCAACAAGACCGTTTATACGAGCTCTGTCAACATAATTGCTGAACTGTCTTGAGTCCATTTCCTGTGAGAGGTCGGGCATTTCAACGGGGTATTCGCCCATGCTCTTTGCTATGGCTATGAGCGCTCTTGCCTTTTCTCCTGCCATACGACCCATAAAAATCTGACAGAATTCCGTTATGGTCTCGGAACGCTTATCTACTATAGAGCCCTGACGCTGGAATTCCGCTAGCCTTGAACCTCCGCCCACTGGCGCAAAAATATCGTCGTCCGAAAAGCCTTTATATCTGAGATAACCCGTCAGAAGACCCAATACCTTCTTTTCATCGTCAGCGGAATTTGCGGCAAAACCGAATCTTTCTCCACGCACTCCGTCTCTGCCAAGATTTATAACATTGTCAAGAGCCATAACAAGGTTGCGCTGTTTTGCCTCCCATGCGGCATCCGCGCCTACGGCATAGTTATGTATTGCGCCCCTGGATTCCCCAAAGTTGATACTGCCTGCCATTTTATTACCTCCTGTCCTTAATTTCCCATAGTACTTTATATTCTAATAATACCACATATCCGCATAAAAATGTTCAGTTGTTTATGCCGTCAAATTGACTGTTTACGACTTTTTAATTCATTTTTAATTTATTGTACTTGTTTGAAATAAATAATTATGATAGAATAGAATAGAGAATTTTTTTAATGAAAGGGGTCCCCTATATGATGAACAGGCGGGAACTCATATGTCTTATCGTTTTTACGCTGGTATGTGTGGGCACTACAATCTTTATACATACATTCACACATTATTCAAACGACGACTTCCTGCACAGCAGAGACGCCGCCGTATATGATGAGATGAACGACACTATCACCTTAGACAAGACGGAATTCAAGGCGCTGAACCGAAACATGACGGGCTTTGCAAATCACTATGCCATACCCGCGGGTATATGCTCGTTCATATTCGTTATATTGAGCGGACTGTTTCTTTTCAATATACTGGCGGACGACCCCGACTATACACTTATAATCCCTGCCATTGCCTCGCTGGGCTTTGCGGTGAACAGCATATCCACGGCGCAGGGCTTTTTGTTTTTGCCGGAGGGCATAAACAATGTGCTGTCCGCAAAATATACGCTCGATTTTATAATAATACTCATAATAATATATGTTGTTCTTAATGCAAGAAAAAGCTTTATAAGATATTTTATTTACATAAATCTGACGGCATTTGCCGTATTTGCGGTGTATTATCTTATGTGCGTGGCAAGGGGCATATATATTCCCGAATGGATAAGGGGTATAATAAGCGGTCTGCCCCAATCCCTTTTATACGGTGATTTTACATATTACTTTTCGCTTTATCTGCTCTTTGTAAGCTTTCTGTCGGCATATGTATATAATGTGGGAAAGTATGCACAGCTCATGACCACCACGGAGGTGCTGAGATTACAGAACAGACTTGTTACAAAAAACTACGAATCCATTTTGCAGAACATACAGCAGACCTCGGCAATGCGCCACGAGTGGAAAAACAACATCATAGCAATGGGGCTTATGTACAGACAGGGCAAGACCGCGGAGCTGGGCGAATATATAGACAAGCTCAACAACAGCCTATCGGAGCTTCAGTCGTCAAACTATGCGGAAAACTTCACTATAAACGCCATAGTTCAGCGTTCAGCCGAAAAGGCAAAGGCGCAGAACATAACCTTCAGAACAAATATATATGTGCCCAACAATCTGGACATAACGGATGCGGATCTTTGCTCGCTCATAATAAATATGCTGGACAATTCCGTTGAAGCCTGTTCGCGTATGCCGGAGGGCAAAAAACGCTTTATAGAATTCAATGCAAGGCTCAACAAGGGCTATCTCAACATAAGCTGTACAAATTCCTACAGCGGAGCTGTAAAGGTATCAGACTCCGAAAACAGTATATTTGAGACAACAAAGCTTAACAAGTCAAACCACGGCTTTGGAATAAGACAGATGAACATAATTGCCAAAAAGTATGACAGCCTTATAGACATAAGCTACGGAAACGGCGTATTCAAGGTGCAGACCTCGCTTAGGAATTCACCCCCCAATAAAAAGCTCAAAATAGGAGGATAACAATATGTATAATGTAGCGGTATGCGATGATGAAAATATAATACGGGACGATCTTTGTTCGCTCTGTAAGGAAGTGCTTGAATTCATGAATATAGAACACAGCATAACTCCCTTTGGCAGCGCGGAGGCTCTCGAGGCGGCAATGGACACGGGAAACGGCTTTGACCTCATAATACTCGACATAGAGCTTACGGGCAAAACGGGCATAGATATGGCTCAGGATATGCGCAGAAAAAACGATATGACGAGCATTATATTCGTAAGCTCACACGAGGGCTATCTGAAATACGGCTACAGCATACAGCCAATACATTTTCTTATAAAGCCTGTGGAATTCAATATGCTCTACAATGCCATATCAGCCGACATAAGAATAAACCACAGCTCCTCACAGCTCGTTCTTAACTTCAAAAGTAAGTCCTATACCATAAACACGAGCGATATAATATATATAGAGGTCATAGGGCACAATCTCTACATACATACGGAGGAAAGAAAGACGGCATTCCGTCAGACAATGGCTGAGATAGAACAGAAGCTCCAGGGAGAGAACTTCTGCCGATGTCACAACAGCTATATAGTAAATCTTAAATATATAGATGAATTTTCGAGAACGGAGATCACTCTGCAAAACGGCATAAAGCTGCCTATAGGCAGAAGATACTGCGACAGCTTTCAAAAAAGATTTATAAGATATATGAATTCATTGAACTGAAAACGGAGAACTGCAATGGAGAGAATAGACATAGGGTTTTTGGGATACGGAACAAGAGCGCTCGACGCTCTTATGGCTAATGAAAGATACCATGTAAGGTATTTTCTCGCCCCGCGCTCAAGGCTTTGCAAGGATGTGTATGAAGCCGAAAGAAAATACAAGCAAAGCTTAAGGCTTGAAATAATAGACAACAAGGCGGAGCTTGCAGGGAGAATAAGAGAGATAAAGGATGTGCGTTGTTTTATAGTAAACGCCTGCCCTTTTATACTCAATGATGAAATACTTTCATACATGGATTTTTACAACATACACCCGGGTGATCTGCATACCAACAGAGGGCATCAGCCCCACCTGTGGAGCGTTATGCTGGATGAAAGAGAGACTAAAATATGCCTTCACAAGATAAACAAGCATATAGACCTGGGCGATGTGATAGAGGATGTCGACATAAGGCTAAGCGGAAAGGAAAATGCTCTTGAGGTGCTGGATATGGCGGAGGACCATATACCGGAGCTGCTTGACGGACTTTATAAATATCTCACGGGAGAAAAGGAAGTAAAATATACGGTTGACGACGGCATATACCGCCATACTATGCTGCCCTCAGACTATGAGATACTCCCGACCGACAGCTTGGCGGATATCGACAGAAAGATAAGAGCAAGATATATGCACAACGGTGCTTTTTTTGTTCACGAGGGAAAAAGACTTTATGCGGACAATATACTTTCCGCGGAAGGCTCCTCTTTGGAGGGTATAAGCTTTGACAAGCAAAAAATAACCTACTGCCATAACGGTTATAAAATAACTATGGCGCTTAAAAAGATAACAGACCTTAACGGTAATATTATTTTCAGCAGGTGAGCTTATGAGATCTATAGGAAGTAAAATAAAGGAAGTCATTATACTGTCATTGATGTCAGCCATACTTATATTTACAGTGATATCCATTATATTTATGGTGGCGCAGAACAGAATAATACTCTCCGAAAATGAAAAAATAAATTCGGCTTTTGAAAAGGAGACATCTCAATCGTTGTTTAACGCCATGTCGGGCTATGCGGACGATCTGGGACAGTCCTGTCTGGACATAATAGAGCACAACTTCGCATCGTGCGAGGATCTGGGAAAGAGCACGGCTAACTTTGTGCAGATGCTCTACACCGACTACTATTCGGAGCCCGTGGACATCTCCTACGGCGTGGGCTTCGGCGGAGGAAAGACCCCCGAGGCCATAGACGAGATAAACAATATATCCGATGTGAGGGAGTATATAAATACATATTCGGAGTACGACGAAAATGATCTGGACAATCTGGATATATTCATTGTAACGGAAAGCGGACTTGTAATAGACGGCACAAAGCAAAACTACGGCGATACATACGAGGATCAAAGAAAGGAACAGTGGTACATAGACTGCAAAAACACAAAGGCGCCCCTCTGGACGGGCGTTATAACGGGCTCCGTTACGGGAAAGCAGAAGATCGACTATGTTACACCCATCATGGTGAACAGCCAATTTATGGGCATAACCGTAATAAGCATGGAGATAACCAATCTCTACAACTCCCTTCTCAAAAGCGATTTCAAGACAATAAAGGAAATTGCCCTTCTCAACTCCAAGGGAGAAAAAATAATAGGTTCCGAAAACTTTGACAAGGCGTCGTCCGGCATAAATATGCTTGAAATGGGCATTATGCACGTGGACAAGGACACCTGCTGGATGTCGTACGCAATACCCGACAAGGACTTCGTGATATGCTTTGAATTCGGGCTTAACGCGCTGTATGACACAATGACAAGCTACAGCCAAAATGTTGCCGAAAACAACAATACCATAAGAAGGCACACAAGCAATCTCCTTCTGGCAATGACATTTATATACATAATCATAGCCCTGCTTCTTCTGCCTGTCTTTATAGTACGCTCCGGAAGGATGGGAAGGTCTATAGTTGAGCCCCTGCTCTCTCTTAGCAAAAAGGTGGAGGACTTCGGCAAGGGAAATATGGATGTGGATGTGAGCGATATACACACCAACGACGAGGTGGGACTGCTGGCGGACACCTTCAGCGAGATGTCGGAGAACACAAAGAAATATTTGGCTGAAATACAGGACATAACAGCCGAAAAGGAGAGAGTGAACGCAGAGCTTGAGACTGCCTCAAAAATACAGTTTTCTCTTATGAGCTCGGATTTTCCCAAGGACGAATATTGTCAGGTATTTGCGACCATGAGACCCGCAAAATTTGTTGGAGGCGATGTGTATGCAGCCTTTGACATAGACGATGAAAATGTGCTCGTATTCGTAGGCGATGTTGCGGGCAAGGGCTTCCCTGCCTCGCTCATATCCGTAAGGACAAAGATAAATGTTCAGATATACGGCGAGATGAATATGGGACCTGCCGAAACGCTCGAACAGATAAACAACAGACTTTGCAGCAACAACGACGAGATGCTTTTCGTTACCGCCTTTCTGGGTGTGTTCAACAAAAAGACGGGTGTGCTCACATATGCAAACGCAGGACACAACAAGCCCATTATTGCGGGCGAAAACACACATTTTCTCGATATGACCGTAGGTCTTCCTCTGGGCAGCTTTGAGAATACGAAGTACAAGGACGAAAGTGTTACGCTTAAAAACGGCGAAAGCATATTTATATATTCCGACGGCGTACCCGAGGCAATGGGCGCAGACGGCACATTCTACGGCAACGACAGATTTCTGGCGCTCGTTGAAAAGACAACATCGGGCGATTACAGCGCAGAAATGCTTGTGGACGCCGTTGACAACGACCTTAAGCTCCACTATAACGGCAAAGAGCTTTGGGACGACATAACTATGCTTGTGCTCAAATATACCAAAGAAAGCTGATGTTATATGAAAAAAACTTTGCTGTGCATTTTAATACTTGTGATGCTGTGCGGTTGCAGTCAATGGGATAATATCGCCATAGAGCAGGCAAAGCAGTATGCGGCTTCTTATGAGAACAACACATACAAGCCATGCACACGCTCCGACGGCGAAGAGTTTAATGTGGGAGTCATAGACTCCGCGCTTTATTATCCTACGGGCGCTCTGCTTTACCACGCCGTAAACGAAATGAACGACAAGGGCTGGCTCACGCTCGAGAGCGCCCTGCCCTTTGATGTGAACAGGGTCTACTCCGAGGATATAGTGAAATATCTGGCGCAGAATGACAAGGGAAAATATCTGAATTTTGACGAGGATGCGCATTTCTATGATGTTTCCGACGACAACGGCGAGGACAGAAAACGCTTTGAAGCTCTTGCGGAAAACGGCGATATAGATGTTATAATATGCCTCGGCACAAGCGCAGGCATAGCGGGAAAGGAGATATCGCAGGGCAGAATACCCTTGCTTGTAAGCTTCAGCGCAGACCCCGTGGCGGCGGGAATAACGAGCGACAATGACCTATCGGGCATAAAAAACATATGGGCGCAGATACCCACATCGGGCTATGACAACCAAATAGCGCTCACAAAAAGCATATTTGACTTCAAAAATATGGGCATGGTCTATTACGACGAGGCATCGGCGGGACTGGAGGAATACAGGAAATCCGCAGAAGCCGCAGGCGCAAATATAAGCGCATTGAAAATGGACGACGACTCGATTTCGGCAAGTAATATTGAAGAATATTACGACGAGTACAAAAAAAATATACTCAAGCTCATAGACGAAAACAGCATAGATTCCTTTATGATAAATTCGGGCATGGTGGGCGACGAGGAAAAAGCCGAAGAAATATGCAATATGCTTTATGACAGGAATATACCCGTGTTCGGGCAGTCGGGCGATGAATTTACTCAGCTCGGCTCACCGCTTATGTCGGTGACCTTCGACCCTAAGGACGACGCAGCGTTTCTTGTGAACACTATGGCTGGAGTACTTAACGGAAAGGCTCCCGAGGAAATGAAGCAGAAAAACACATCGCCCCTTCACATAGCCATAAACAAAAGTGCGGCGGACAGACTGAGAATAAATATAAACAACAGTCTTATAGAATATGCGGACAGGATATATTATTGAAAATGAAAACAAAGCTTAGACATATAACAGATATAATCATAATAATAATATGTATATTTTTCACATACGCTGTGGTCACCGCCTCGGCAAGAAACAACTGTCTTGAAATAAAGGAGCAGTATTTTGCCTACAAGACAAGAATGATAGCCACGGATCTTGAAATGGGCATAAATGCAGGACTTAATATAAACAACTATTACGGCATAGACGATGTGGCAAAGTCTGCGGCAATATACGACAGCGAGCACATAGACGCCGTGATACTAAACAGCGCTAATTTGCCCGTTGCACAGAGCTTCGACATAACGGCGGACGACGGAGCCGAAAGGCTTGCGAGCGTATTTTTGGAGCAGGCGCACAGCAATACCGATGCCGTGTTCTATGATGCCGGAGGCAAAAGATTCCTTTCTCAGCCCTTTGATACGGACAGCGGCAAGGGACACATAGTCCTGATATATGATAAGTCTTATTTTGCGCACATAGACACCTTACACCTCATAAAAGGCTACAAAGACACAATGAACGATATAGTTGATCTGGCTCTCGAGGACATCACGGAGGAAGTGCGCTCGTTGAATGAAAAGGGACTTAGGCTCGACGATATACTGAACATGGAATATGTGTTCAATTCAAGGTTTACGGACTTTGGTCTTATAGACAGCGTCGAGCTTTCCTATAAGCCATACGGCACTCACAGTCAGGAGGCTTTTTCGGACGATAACAGCTCGCTTTATGTAAGCATGAGCATAAGCTCGGAATATGTAAACAAGACATATATGTGGATATTCCTGACGCTTCTTGCCGCGCTTATAATATGCTTTATGGTCATTATAGAATTTCTGCCTATAAGAAAAATAGCGCGGGCAGGCTCAGGCGGCAGTCGCTCGGCGGAAAAGAGTATACCCATATTCATAAGATTTATTTCATTCTTCGTATATCTGGCGGTGTACACTGTCCTTCCCTACGGCGCTATAATAATAAATTCAAACGGAGAAAGCATATTGGGTCTTCCCGTTGCGGTCTCCGCCTCGCTCCCCATAACGCTTGAGGCTATAGCGCTTCTTGCCATGCTTTCGGTAAGTCCGCTTGTGTTCAAAAAAACAGGTATCAAAAAATATACCCTCCTGACGGGACTTTGCACCGTTGTGCCGTCTGTCGTTTGCTTTTTGTACGGCAATGTATATACAATAATAATATGCTCCATATTTCTTGGCATAACGCAGGGACTTTTGAAATACCTTATGAATTATCTCATATCCATATGCTCAAGGGATGCGGGGGACATAAGCATAAATTACGGTGAGTTCAACATAGGCACGCTTACGGGAATAACGGTGGGCGGTTCGCTGGGAAGTATAATAGCGGCAAACACGGGCTACAGCTTTGTGTATATTGCGGCAGCCGCAATAATGCTGGTCATAATAACGGCTGTGCTCATATTTCTGCCCTATGATTATATAAACAAAACACACAAAAGGTATATCGAAAATGAAACAAAATATTCCTATTCGGAATTTTTAAAGCAGCTTGCCGTATCTCCCGGTCTTGTGCTGAATATGTTTTTCACCGTGGGCGTTGTGGCTATATCGCTTATGTTCATAATAGCATTTATGCCCGTTGCTCTCGATTTGAAGGGCTTATCGCCCATGATAAGCACATACGGCTTTCTTATATACGGCATAGCGGGAAACTATATAAGCGGATATATGCTCAAAAAAGCAAGGGCTCTCACCAGAAAAACGGCAGCCTTTGCTGCTATGCTTATTATGGCGCTTTCGGTGCTTGTGATAATTCCCGATATAAACGCCGTTACAATAATGACAGCGTCATTTTTGACAGGAATTTTTGACGGCTACGGCGCTCCGTCCGTAACAAGCGCATTCATGAACATAAGGAAGGCGCGCGGTATGGACAGCTCGCTTATGCTGACCGGCACAGCCCTTGTCGGCGGAGTTGGAAACGCGGCAGCGCCCGTCATATACAGCACTATACTTTATTCGGGAAATATGAGTGTGAATTTGTGCCTGTTGTTCGTGTTTTTCCTGTTTTCGGGAGTGTTTATACTGCATATGAAGGAATAGAATAAATAAATTTAATTTCCATAGTTATAAAGAAGGCGTTTAATACGCCTTCTTTTTTTATGAAATGTGTAGTTTATGCCGTCAAAAATGCTTTTTACGCTAAACATATTGTAAATTGTGCAAAAAAAATATATAATAATATAACAATTGATGTGAAAAACGCTTGCCTGTAAGGAGGAAAAACGATATGGCATTTATAAATGTAAGAGAAAGCGACAGAGGTAAAATACACGACATCGCAAAAAGCTATAATGAGCAGAATCAGCAGAAAAAGCAGAGAGAGATCGAAATAATGACAAAATATCTCTACATGGACGGCAACAACATAGATCATGAGGCATATGGCTTCAAAATGGGCGCGGACAGATTCAGAATACTGGGCGTAATGAGAGCGTGGTATATGTACCGCGGTTTGTCCGCAGAAGAAATACTTTCTGAAACGCCCGAGGATATAGAACGCAGAACACAGCTTATGCAGGAGTTTAACGATACGTTTGCAAGACAGCCCGATGACACGGATGAAAGCCTGAGAGACAGAAGACTGTGGTATCTTTCAAACATGCAGGACATGATAGGCAGGATGAAGCCCGTTATACCCGAAACAAACAGCGAAATAACGGCGGAAAGCTTTCAGAGCTATATGGACCTTGCCAACCTCCAATCGGACATGGCAATAAATATAACCGATGAATACTATAACGGCGCATATAGGAATAACTATGCTCAATATTCGGGCACTGCCGATTCAAAGACGCTCCACGATGAAAATCTTTACGGCGGCGTACATTCCTCATACAGGACCGTTGCGTCGAGTCTCTGCGATATTTTTGCGACATCGGCATTCGAGCATAATTTGCCCCTCAGCGAGGCATCTGCTTACTTCGACAGCCATGAGTCCATGCCTAAAAACAGAGTGGAAACGAGAGACCCGGAGACCCAAAGGGTGATATCTGCCGATCTGGGAGATACAACTGTAAATCTCAGGAAGTCCCTTCAGAGGTTACATAATTTTGAACAGCTCAGCCATGAATACAATATAGATCAGCTCAGGAATACGTCCGTGAGAGATATGACCACAGAGGCAAAAGGGGCTCTTGCAACATCGCTTATTATCAGCGCACAGGACCCCAACAGCTACGATAGCTATAACGACATTTTCATAAATGATTATGTTCCCGGTGAAAACAGAAGGGATATACCTGTAAAGGATCCCAACACCGTGGGCTATTTCTTCATGCACTACAACAGGAACGAAAAACTTTTGAGCGAGTTGATGGGCGTTGATGAAAGCGAGCTTTCCACAGACGACGCTCTTCAAAATATATATATAAACGGCAGGAGTCTCTATGAGCATTTGTCGGACTATGACAGCGATTTCATGGAAAGATATGAAGCTATGCTCGAGGAGAGAGCGGAAACAGAACGCAAAATTGATACGCTCACAGAAGATGAGGACTTTCAGCGCGTATATGAAGAGGGTCTTGAATACAGAAACTTTATGCGTGCTATACGTTCAAGGGCTGCCGATGTGATAAAATATTCGCTCAGTGCAGAAAGCCCCAATGTTGTAACGGTTAAAAGTCCCGATGCGTCAAACCCTATAAAAATGAACTTCCGTCCCGTATATCCGCCCTTTGCGGCATATGCGGAGCCAAACGGTGTATCCGCCGAGGAGGCTCAGGCTGCCTACGATGCAAAAATAGAAATGATAACAAGGGAAACGGAAGCTCTCAACAAGGTATATGAAAATGTGAGAGAGCCTATTACGGACAATGATGTAGATTTCAGCGACCGACAGAAAAATATGGATTTTCTGGTAAATCTGACCGGCACGGGCATAAGACCCGCCTACTCGGCGGATCCGGCGGTATTTAAAAGCTCATTGCATCCCCTTCTGGGCATGATAAGCATAAACGGACGCAGCCTTGCCGATATTATGGACGAATATGAGTTGGAAACATCGGATAAATTTTTGGAATACTGCGCAAGAGAGGCAAAGCTGGGCCTTGACGAATACGGCATCGAGGTGAATAACGGCTCGGAAAGGGAGATGATATTTTCCGATAAAACAAACACCGAAGCTATATATCACGACAAGCTCATAGACGCAAGCAAGACGGCAAATACCCAAGAGGCGAAAGCAAGATTTATAGACAGCTTCAACCAAAAGGACGGAAGAATAATTCTGGACGTGGAGGAAAATGAGGACGAACTGCTCGATGAGCTCTTAAGGAGCGCTTACGAGAGTACTTATGATGATGACGAATACACCGCGGATGGTCTTATGGCTTTGTTGGCATCCGAGAGTATATATGTAAACGGCGAGGATATGAACAGCGAGCTTTACCTTATGCACCAGGAAATAGTTTCGCAGTTTGAAAACGACGATGAAGCCGATCTAAGCCCCGTCTACAACAGAGCCATACAGATTATGAAGACGGGACTGCACTCGGGTCGCCTGCTTGTGGTCAGAGACGGTAAGCTTGTGCCCGTTCTTCCGAAGGCAAACGAAAACAACATAGACCAAGTTATGGATATGGCAAAAAATGCCACAAGAATAGCCGACAGAAGGAACAAAGCCTTTGAAGGCTTTTCGGGAAATGACAAAGACGAAAGGACTCTTATACTTCTCAACGATGAATTCCATGAAATAGAAAAAAAATATAATAAAGAAAAATACAATGCATATCTGGAGTCAAGAGCCGAGGTAAAGCACGCCCGTGAATTTATGGAGAAAAACAAGGACTCATACCTAAGGATAGCCGATGCCTCCGAGATCCCACCTCGCCACTATATCAGTCAGCTCACGGGTCGGGCTGTGCCGGAGGATATGGAAATATCATACGCCGTGGCTCTTTTGAACAATATAAGGATAAACGGCAAGGCTGTATTTCAAAATGTCGATGACATCATGGACAGAATTGCGGCGGAGTACAACATAGGCGTTCCTGCGGGTCGTAATACTGCCGATGTGCTTGCGGAAAGAGATGCCGATTTTAAGAAAAATATTGTAGACGCGCTTATGCGCAACGTATGCGAAAGAGTGGACAGAGCCGTCAAAATAAACAGTATAGACGCCGTAGAAGTAACCTATACGGACAGTGTTGCAAATAAGAGAGGAACAAAAAAGGTCATACCTCAAAACGGCGATGTTTTCAAGGACCCCGACGCTGCAAATACCTTCCTCAGAAAGCAGGAGGAGGTATATAACATAAGAAATTCGCGCAATGTCAGAGTGATAGACCACAAGCCAAACGGCAGAGCCTTAAGCGACGGCGAGCTTATAGAACAGCTCCTCGGCGAAAGGATAAATCCTAAGGAGCTCGGCGAACAGGGCTACAGACCCGATTTTGACTTTGACGCTCTCGACCCTGCTCTCAGGTCGCAGCTTCTGGGAAAGATATACATAAACGGAAGGAATATACGCGCGTGTATCGGTGAAGATGTGCCCTTCAATACCCAAAATGTATGCGCAAAAATAAGAGAGGCTCTCAGCTCTGAAAACGGCGACTTTATAACCGTTATGAAGGAAAATTCTTTAGAGCCTGCTCCCGTAGCCATAGTTACGGAGGAAGCTCTTAAAGCGTCGCTCAATTTTACCCACGACAACGATTTTGAAAGCAACAGTCTGGCAAGAAGCAAGGTAGACAAGTCGGTAAGCTATGTAAAGAATTTCAGAAATGAGATATATAACGCCGTAAAGCAGGTGCGTTCGGGAAGCTATAACCCAAAGAGCATAGGCGCAACGGCGGATATGATATATGCCGACTTCTATACTAACATAGTAAAGGACTACACCGCTACGAATAACATAAAGGAGTATCAGGACATAGTCAATTCCTACGCAATGAACACAGTCCTTCAGGGCACTGTTCAGGCGCCCGGCGGAAGACCGGGTTCGGACGCTTCGCTTATAGCTCTTTATATGATGAGCAAGGGCTACACCTTTGAGCAGGTAATAGACCAAAGCGCGGAAATGAAGCGTGTAAGAGCAGATATAGGAAAGGAATACTACGATATATTTTCACTCCCGCAGGTAGACGGCAAAAATTTGGACATAAATTCTCCGGAGGCATCGAGAAAATTTGAACAGCAGGCAATGCCAACTCTTATGAAAATGGCAGAGGCATATTCTCACATACAGCTTCCCTATGTGGACTTCAGCGATCCCGAAAGCATAAAAAGAGACGGCTTTAAGGTGCAATTTATAACTCAAATGGGAATGGACTTTGCGCAGGCAAACAATCCGAGAATACACGATCTCATCAGCAAAACAACGCCCAGACTTATGCGAAACATTGTCGAGGAAAGAATGAAATATGTCTATGACCTTAAATCGGACGGCACCGAGGAGGAAAGCCGATATTTAAGCGGTCTTCCCAATGTCAATTCAAGGACTTTGAACGCCATAAAGGCACAGGGTGCAATAGATGCGCTCGGCAACGACCTTTTGAGAGAAATAGGAAATGCGGAGATAGGCGCGCTCGGCTATAATTGCTTTTTTGAGGTGGACAATCAGCTGCACGAAAGGCAATGGCTCACCGAAAACGAGCTTCGCACAGGCATAATGAGCGATGTTCTGAAGGGCGATTTTTCCAAGGTAAGCGATAAATTCTCCTCGCTTAACAAAATGGACGAAAGAATGCAGGCATTGAAGGAAAATGTAGGCAATGCCGTCAATACGAACAGCGACATAGTATTTGAAACCAAGCTCGACGACTTTATGAATCAGCCCATAACTGATACATCAATTTCTATCAAATACAACGACCTGGGAAATAATTCACCTGTCAGCGTAGTTTCAAATCTTACTACCGTGCCCTTGACCGAAAATGACACGGAGCTCAACAGAAAGGCGATAAGCAAGGCGTTTGACCTGCTGTATATAAACGGCGTAAGCGCAAAGCTAGCATATGATCTGGATGAAAACTCCACCTTTGAGGACTATATGAATGCAAGCAAGGAAATAAAGGATACGCTGGAGGATACCTTTATAAAAGGCACGGGCAATACCTTTGTTATGGTAAAGAACACCGAGGAAAACAAATTATTGGCTGTAAAGGTGCCCGCCGTGAGCTTGAGTATGCCCGAAAAGACGGAAAAATGGGGCTTCTGGGAAAGACGGCGCCACTCAAGCGAGGAGGTAGCCGAGAATGAGGCGGCTGTCAAGAGATATGAAGAATATGTTGTATTGAAGGAAAGGCTGAACAAAAAAACCAAGGACGCCACAGACTACACAAGGATGATAAACAGAGGTTTAGCCGAGCAGCAAAGAGCGGCGGCACAGCAGGCGCAGAATAACGCTCCCGCTCAGGACGCGCCGCAGGCGCAAAACAATGCTCCCGCACCCAATAATACGCAGAATGTGAGAGTGCTCAATCTTAATCAGGCAACAAATATGCGTAACGGCGGAAATGCAAACAGCAATGAGAATGTAAACAGTCAGCAGATGACGCAGTTCCAAACGAGAGGAACCGAGATGCAGCAGGAAGTTGAAAGCAGTATGAATAAGTAGGGGGAAGGAACTTTATGTAATCCCCCCCTCAGTCAGGCGTTGCCTGACAGCTCCCCCATAGGGGAGCCGAGAGGTAAAGGGAACCCCAAAATTCTTGGCTCCCCTGCGGGGGAGCTGTCAACTCGTAGAGTTGACTGAGGGGGCTACACGTAAAAAGCGGACGCGTGGCGTCCGCTTTTTCTTTATTCTTCAATTTCCTTTACTTATTATCCCCGTCGGGGCGGTTATTGCGCTTTGACTTTGACTTACTGCCAAGTCCCATGAGCTGAGGCTCATTTGTCATTTGGTCCTCGCTCTTTTCAAGATGCTTAACGGGAGCGGTAGGCGTATAGGGCTGTGTTACAATGCCCTTTGCCCTGTTAAGCTCCTCTATGCTTGTTTTGCGTATCTTGTCAAGAGGAATGACGGTAGCGGCAGAGTTTGCGGCGTCCCTTGACAAGGCTTCAAGCCTCAAGTGCTCCTCGTAGCTGGGGAGCTTATTATTTATGTAGTCCATATATTCCGCCTCGTTCTGCGCGATCTTTTCCTTTGAGGCAATGAACCTCTTTGCGCCCGTAAGCAGCTCCACCTTCTTGGGTTCGGTGCTGAGGGCGGAATCGGAGCTCATTGTAAAGGCTGTGAAGGTGTCCTCTCTCTCGCCTCTGAACATAACATAGTTGCCCCTTTTGTTGTCCATGAAGGTCTCCTTTAGGGTGTTGGCTATGCTCGTGCCAAGTGTATTATAGTCCTCCTCGGTGAGCTTTTCCTTCTTGCCCAGACCATAGAACATAATGGCAGGCATACCGTTGACATAAAGTCTGTCCGCGGCTCTTTCCAGATTTTCCCTGCTTTCGCCCTTTTCCTTGAGAGGCATACCCGAAAGCCTGCTCAAAACAACTATACCGCTGACATTGTTGTTAAGAAAATCATCGGAATAGGTGTCAAACTTGAGGTTGAACTCCTCGGGTCTTGTGAATGTATACACATCCTCCGTCCTGTCGTTCTCGGGATATTCGAGCACGACTTCTCTTTCGCGCTCCTTTTTCTCCTTCTTAACTTCCTTTTCGTCCTCCGCCTTTGCCTCGGGCTCGGCGGCGGCTTCCTCCTCCTTGGGCTTTTCCGTGCCGAAAAGCGTTTCCAGAAGCGACTTGTCGATCTTCTTATCCTTCTTGGGCTTGGGCGTGGTCTCGGTGTAGGACCTTACGGCTTCATAATCGTCATCGGGAAATCTAAGCGACCTGAATGTGCCGTCTATTTCGACCTCTATACACTCGGGACCTCCCTGCGCTATAGCCTGCCTTATGAGGCGGACAGCCTCCTCCAAGTCATCAATGTTGGTGAGTCTTCTGCCGTTTATGGAAATTCTGCCGAGGGCGTCGAGAGCTTCCTCCTCGCTCTCGAACACCACTCCCAGAAGTCCGCCTATAAACTCGATGTGATCCTCATTTTTGAGGAATTCGGAGCTGACCTCGTAGTGCTCGCCCTTTTCATCGACCGCATCCGACGATGCGTTGTCGGACGCATCGTCGGGCGCTTCCTTCAAGGGAGAATCCTTGGGAATATCCTTTACATCAACATTTTCCTCATTTGTTTTTTTGTTTTTGTCTTTCATTATAAACCCCCGTTTCAGAGTATTTAACCGCCTGTGCCTTTGTTATCGGCGTCGCCTGCGGTGCCTGTTGTGCCCGTGGCGCTTGAGCTTCCGGATTTTTTGTTGGAGCCTACAACTATCGAATGGTGTTCAATGGTAGTTGGTTCGGTACCGGAGTTTATCAAATCCGTTTTGTCGCTCTCCGACCACGATGTCAGGCTCCTGCCGCCTACATATATAAGCACAATGAATATGTGCGCTATGATTATGCCGATAATGAACCACTTGATATGCTCCTTAGCCTCGTGCTTCTTGGACTCATTGCCCGCGCTTGCATACTTAACTCCAAGCCGTATAGCAAACAGCAGAGCCAGAGCGTAGAACACAAGTATCACGGCGCCTCGAGTCGATACGAAGAATTCTATCAGCTTATCGGCTATCTTGTTGAACGGGCCTTCCTCGCCTATGGCATAATCAAAGTCGACCTTTGTCATCGCCTTTGTGGTGGTTACCGCATCGCTTGTGGTAGCCTCCGTGGTTTCCACGGTCTGCGGCGATACGCTGTCCTGCCACTCGCTTAGCTGTCTGGATGCTACATAGAGAAGAACTATGAGCAGGTTAGCTATTATGACTGCAAGCACGAACCACTTGATATGCTCCTTAGCCTCGCGCCGTTTTTCGTCGTCGCTCGCCTTAGCGTACTTGATGCCCAGATATACGGCATAGAGCAGAGCCAGAGCGAAGACGACTCCTAATACGGCAGCCCTTATGACTGTAAAGAAGTTAACTGCGGGCTGGAGAAGTCTTCCGAACGGTCCGTCAAGTCTTATGCCTGCGTCGAACAATGTAACATCGGGTCCCTTCCAGTTCTTGTAACCGCCTTCATCTCCGTCGGGAAGCTTAGAAGGCTTGGTAGCATATTTATATACATAGAGATGCGCGTTGTATATATCCGAATCGGTTATCTCGCGCCGTGCCTCCGTTGTTACCTCGGATGGGTCTTCAATGTTGACTACGAAGTCGGAGGTCGTGGGCTCCGTGAGCGCCTCGGTGGTCTCGATGCGCATATCCTCGTCGTTGAAGCCCAGAAGTATAACATTTCCGTCAATGTCGGACCACGAATTGAAGAAGGCTCCCTTTACACCCTGCGAACCCGTTATTTCGGTGCCGGTGCCGTCCTTCTTGGCGCTCTCCTCCCATGCAAACGGGTCTGCGACCTCCTCTATGGTGCTGGCGTCGTTGTTTTCAAGCCACATATTATAGGGTACATAGCCCTTGTCGAGCGTCCACATCATGAGCTGATTTACGCCCGTTATCCTGGTGTGGTCGTACTCCATGAAGTGGGGATCGCCTGTGTCGCACGCGAACGTACCCACATGACCTGCCATACCGCCCTTTGCCTTCTTGCTGTCGCTCGTTACATTTCCATCAGAATCGACCATGTTAAGCGCAACGGACTTGCCGTCCGTGGTAATGGCGGTGTAATAGAAATACTTTTCGCCCGAGAACACAAGCATATCCACAAGCTTGCCGTCCTTTGCCTTGGCTGAGCCGTAGGAAACGTTCTTTATTTCGCCAAGCCTTGCTATATCCTCCTTCATGGTGGCGTTGACAGACTTGACATTGATGTCCTGCTGCGAGCCTATGGGTATGATGAAGCCGTTGTTATCGGCTACGCCCACGCAGAACTGACTGTTCATCTGATACAGCTCGTAGGGCTCGGGTGAAATGTTGGAATTTTTGTCATCCGTAATAAGAGCCGTATTCCAGGTTATATACTTGTAGGATGTGGTGATATACTGCACCTTTATGTCTATAACGGACGAGAGGTCGTCTGCTACATGAACATCATCAAGTATATCCCACTCTGTATTGTTGTATTGATCTATATACTGTTGTTTGTCCTCATTTGTGGCGTCAGCCTTAGCTACGTCGTACACGAGCTTATAGAGGTTGTCTGCCTGAGTACACTTCTTTTCGTAAAGGTCGAGGTAGTATTCATCGGGCTTTATTGTAACTTCAAGTCCGTCGTCCTCGGCGCCTTTTATTTTGCCTGCCGCCTTTTCCTTCTCCGTTATGAGCGTTGAGATATTGGAAAGGTAGGTCTTCATCTCGTCAAGCTTACCGCAGGGCACCTGATAGCCCTTGTAATAGAGAGATGTTATATCTCCCTCCGCTCCCGGATATTCGGGAGTGTAGACAAGCTTCTGCTCCTCCGTGAGAGAGCCCGTGCCCTTCAAGAAGGCATTTGCGATAGGCATAATGTCGGCATAGCTCTTTATAACCACATCCGTGTAATCCGATATATCATCGAAATTGTCCGCTATGGCGTCATAGCTTTTTTCATATACGACCGCCGTGGTTGTCTCGGATGATACCTCGGTCTGCACATTCATAACTCCGCCCGACTGCTGCTGCTTCTCCAGGGAGTATGTAGCGGAGACCTCGCCCTTTTCGTTGTAATTATAGAGCTGGAATATTTCAAAGTTGTCTATGAGATATTCAAGCAGGGCGTTCTGCACGGTCTCAACGGTAACATCGCATATCTGCGTTTCGTTGCCGTCCTCATCGGTGGCGGTAGTCATCTTGAACATATTTCTTTCAAGGAGAGTGTCATATATAGTCTGACAATCCACCATATATTGGTCGTAGCTTCGCTTTTCGAGCTTACTCTTTGTGTAATTGCCGAAGTTCTGGGCAATGGTGAGGTTTATTACCTGCGTGTTGTAGTCCTCCGCGGGAAGAGAGTCGTCAACGGTGGGCGCCTTCTCCTCCGTGGTGATGTACTGCGCAATAGCTGTGTCCTTATAGAGCTGATCTCCCCTCTGCTCAAGGAAAAGATAGCTGTCGGTAACCTCCGAGCCGTAGGTATCTACAAAGTCCTGATGTTCATAGCCGTGGTCGATATAATTGAAGGTATCGGCTTCTCTGGTCTGAGCATTTATATCGTTGGCAGCCTTAATGAACTTATCGGGATCGCCTCTGTAATCCTTTACGGGGTCAAGTATGTTGTAGGCGCTTATATAATCGTCTATAGCCGCGATTATTTCGTCATAGCTCTTATAATTCTCGGCAAGATAAGCGCCCGTGCAGACCTTGCCCTTCCACTTGAGAGTATTGTAATAATGCGCGTTGTCGAAGGTCTTTTCAAGCTTCAAAAGCTCCTGCTGAAGCTCGGCAAGCTTTTGCTTTTCTTCTTCAAGCTGATCCTGGAGCTGGAAATACTCCTCGATCATCATGTTGTTTTGAGTGAAGCCCTCATAAAAGCTGTAGGTATCTACATTGTTGTCCTTATCCTTTATTTTTACGGCATATTTGTCCGATGTGGTTATGTCCGAAACAAGGTCAACATACCTCATTATATCATTGAAGGGCGAATTGGGATAATTGGTATAATCGTAGGCAACATATGTAACCTGTTCATAGGGAGAAACATAAACATATTTATCCTCATCAGGCAGACGTTCATAGTCCTCTTGAACTCTTTTAAACCAACCGGTAGTATCCTTACCGAGTTCAAAAAAACTCCCTACATATAATTGTTGAAAATATTCCTCAAAACTCATTTTTACCTGATCGTAGTCGTAATAGCCTTCGAATTCAACTTTTTCGAGAGGCTGTACATTTCCTCCGTAAAAATCGGATATACTGTCAAATATATTGTTAATAAAATACGACGCACGATCACTACCATAAAATTCATCGTCCTCCTCATAATATTGGATTTGCCAATAAATTTTTTGATATAAAGCCTGAAAATTACTAATTACACCTTCAATATCATCAATATATTTTTTATCATTATAAGGCGGCTCAGCATCCGATCCATCAGCCATAGGCAGAAGATATTTCTCCATGAATGTATTTCTGTCGCTGTAGTATCCATACATTGCCCTCATGTTCTCGATATCGAACTTAACATTATTCAGATAGCCCAGAAACGCATCATATGCCTTCTTTTTGGCGTTTTCGTCATCCTCTAAATATATACCGGAAAGATCAAAATTGAGTAATTTTTCCAAATCAGCACTGAAATTCAGCTGCATATTATCCCAGTCAGAACCGTCTACAACGACTGCTTGCCTTTGCTCCGGTTCTTCGGACTGAACTATTTTGCCGTCGTCATTCAGCACCATAGGATAGAACATGAAGCTATATTTATCCGCTGCATTAAGTATTTGCCTGTCGGGCTCAAAATTTGTTTTTATATAATCATCGACATAATCCTTTAATTGATACTCATAGTCAGAAGCTAAACCACGCTCGCGGATATCCATCCAGAGCTGATGCCATCCGACACTGGGATCAGTATAATGTGCAATACCATCCTTATTGACCTCGGTTATATGTTCTTTCCAGTATGCCAAATTTGCAAGCTTTTTAAATATAAAGTCGATGCAATCAGCATTGAGTTCTTTTCCATCAAAATAATTAATTACATCAGAATCTTTGGTGCACCAGTCGGGAGACTTAACAAAACGGTTGTATTCATAATCACCAACATACGGTGTAAGAGATGGTTTCGTAGCAAAGGCAAATTTCATTGCTTTCACACCTTCGTTAACTGCGCTGAATTTTTTCTCGATAGAATCCTTATCTATACCAAGCCTTATGGGATCCAGAAGTGTTGTGATGCCCTCATAATAGCCGTTTTCCAATTTTTTGCCCATAGCCTTGCTCATTTTATCGCCCATAACATTTGCGGCGTCCATAAGCTCGGCAATACGCTCATTGATGGGATCTATATTATTTTGTACCCATGGGATCCTGACATCATCTGCGGCGCTCTCGAAATCGCGGTAATATTCCAGCTGTTTTTCTTTGAGCTGTTCTCTGAGTTCCTCCAGCTCGGCTTCAATAGAAGCCTTATCTCCTATGTTGTCGGTATCAGCCAATATTTTTTCTGTACCCTCGTTTATTGCGTCCGCATTTTCGAGGTAATTATTGCCTATATTTTCAATTTGCGCCTCCATGTCGGCAATTTTTTGTTTCTGCGCATCTATTTCATCCTGCTTATTTTTTATATCCGTAAAGCCTGCCTTAAGCCTTGTAAGACCCTCGGAATATTCGGAGCTGCCATCGGTGTAGGGTCCCGTCTTTTCCATAGTGGCAGCATTTTGCATATTCTGCTTGTATTGGTCGGCGTAAAGGTTCTTGGCGTTGTCAAACTGCGCCTTCTCTGCGTTGGCGTTTTCTATGACGGACATAACGTCGCCCTTCTTTACGACGGTTTGGTTCTCCTGCGAGAGCTTTATGTTGAATGTGAGGTACTGCGATATCTCGCCTTCAAGATCCTCGGAGAACTCCTTTTCAAGCGCATCGTCGTCTATATCGCCGTCCTCATCTATTGCGTCAAGCTCCGCCTCTATCTCGTCGGCATCGTCGGGCTCCTCCTCCTCGGTGTCCTCATCGGGAGCGCCCATGCTGTTTTGAACATTGCTTATAGCTTGTTCCGCCTTGTCGTCATAGTGCTGCTTTATGTTTGAAGGATAGGAGCGCGCGGCATTCGCCAGCTCATCGGGCGCGAGACCCTCCGGCTCCGAATCCGCCTGCGCCGACTTGGGCGTAACGATCATCTGCATTATGATGGAATAATCTATTTTTTTAGGTATTTTGGTATTTTCGACCTCATCATATTTTGCGGGCTTAGTTGTCCACGATTTGAAGAGATTATAAAAATAGCTTCTTACATCATTCCTTTCGTCTTGGGTGAGCTTGCCCTGCTCCAGGAGGTCATCAGCCGTTTCCGCAACATTTTTATAGGTGATGCTGTCCTGAGTCAGAATAAGGTCGTTTATGGACATATCGTAGTTATCGTCCACATTGAAATGCGGAGTTATAGTAAGCTTGACATGGCCGTTGACATACTCCGTGTATGTAACGGGCACAAAAAGTATCCAGCTTTTCTCCGAAAGCTTGAACTGCATATCGTTTTCGAGCGTCCAAGTGCTGTTGTTTGTGCCTCTGGTGAATTTGAAATCGCCGAAGGAGCTGTCGGGGACGTCGCTGTAGTTATTGGACGAAGCCCAGCCCGAGACCGTCTTTCTGTAGCCGTTGTAGGCATTTTGCGTCTCCGTAAGCACCTTTTTCCTTACGCCGTCCTTATCATTGAAGAACTTGGTGCCTATTTCTTCTTTCTCGACCTTATCGCTTATTATGTTACTGAAATAGTCATATATATTGCTTTCCTGGTCGAATTTATAGTCGAAGTGGGTCTTAAGGTTCTTCATATAGTTATTTACCCACCGCTCGCTGCTGCTGTCATATGTTATGTCCATGCTGAGGTCATAGGTCGCCGTAGCAAGTCCTACCTTCTGGAGAGTGTTTCTGTAGGTAGAGGAATCATAAAATTCATCAAGAGAATAGCAATATCTCTCGCTGGCAGCATAGGTCTTATTGGTCTCGTCAAAGTGATAGACATAGAGCTTGTCGTTATAGCATACGGAAAGAGCGTCGTCATTGACATTGGTAACAAGGTTATACTTGCCCATGCCCAGCTTATTGACCGTTGCGGAATCGGGATCGCAGAAAAGTATCTTGCACTGGTCCTTGCCGATTTCGTGCTCCATAACAACGGTGGCAACTCTGAAATTTGTATCGTCCACCGCCTCGGGATTAATTTTTGTTTCTATGTCCTTGGGGTCTACCTTGGGAGGCTCATCCGAATACTCGGCATTGTAGTCATTTATAGACACTACTCCATCGCCCGAAGCAACGCTCGTGGCGTCCTTCATCATGTTGGCGAAGTATGAATTGGAGGTGTCGTAGGTCATATTGAGGTCATACGGGGGCTTAGTGAAGTTATAATCCTTGCCGTAGTCCTCTCTGTATGTAGTCTGGAAGCCGTAGAGCACAACGGCGCCCGTGTACTGGTCGATAGTTTCGTCGCCCTTTTTGATAGTCTTTGCCTCTGCCCGCGACTGATTGACGCCTATAACTCTAAAGTTTCTGAGATAATCGCCGTCGCAGTATTCGGGGGGAATGAAGAACACGTTGTCATCGCTTGCCACAAGCTTTGGCGCGCCTGCATAACCGCCCGATATGTCCTTGAGGAATTCGTCGCTGTATTCTATGTCGATGAGCTGTTCCTCGTCGTCGGACGCCTCCGTAACATTGCCCGAGGGCTTATACATCTTGAAGGTCTTGCTTCCTCCGCCTACAAGATAGAGCACGAGAAAGAAAGCAAGAATACTTACGACAATTATTACTTTGTATTGAGGGGGGATGTCCAATCCTTTATTTTTCATACTCTCTCCACCTTTTCGGCAGTAAAACTGCGGTTTTTATATTAAGAAAATAAAGCTGCGGGGGGATAACAAGCAAGACTTGCAAGCAAGTCTTGCACCCTACCACCATTTCGTCACAAAGCAAGCTTTGTTAGAAATGGTCCCCCTCCCCTGAAAGGGGAGGCAAGAGGTCGGGGGTTCTGTGAGCCTCCCTCACCGAGGGAGGTGTCAGACGAAGTCTGACGGAGGGAGTTTAATATACTCATAACGCGCTCTCCCTCAGTCGCCCTACGGGCGCCAGCTCCCTCCCGGAGGGAGCCTATATTGCGGGGCTTCTGTGAGCCTCCCTCACCGAGGGAGGTGTCAGGCTTTAGCCTGACGGAGGGAGTTTAAATATTCATTCCGCGTATTCTCAACTATCAAAATACGCAAAGTGCATATAATCCACCGTACCCGTCCAATTTCCGCCCCATTCAAAGCCATATTTCTTGAACACATTTACAACCTCCGGAGTGACGGAATATGGATTTTCATAGGGCTTGAAAAACTTGCCCACCTTCGAGCCGTCGCTATATATACAGTAGTTTTCATCGGGGTTGATATCCACGGCAGTGCCGAGAGCGTGCTCGGAAAGCCTGCCTCCGTGAGTGTTTCTGTAGTTATAGCAGCCAACGCTCTTGATGGGAAACGCCAGAGCGTAAAGCTCTCTGAAGGCGTTTATGTAGTTGTTTTTAAGATTTTTGTTGACGGTAAGCTTGACCGTAGTGGGATAGCGGTTGCCGTCCTTATCGAGCTTCCAAGCCTCCACCTCGATGGTCTCCATAAGCTTTGATGCAAGAGATGAGGACTTGAAGTATTTGCTCGGAGCTATCTCCTCAACGCTCGCCTTATATATATTATAAGACGGAGTTATGAAGGGAGTTATTATTTTCTTGCTTTCATACAGATTTTGCATATTTCGGACAAAAAGTCCCTTTTGGTGCTCGTGCTTTTGAAGTATCTCTTTTATGGCTTCTTCGCCGTCCGTATAGGTATAAAAATACACAGGCTCGGAGGCAACATAATCGCACACAACCTGTATGGAGTATCTTTTTTCAGGCTCTAAAACATCGGAGGGCAGAAAAAATACGCCGCCCTGCCCTACCTTATAGGAGCTTTTGCTGTCACTGCGCTTTAGCTCGCCGCTCTTTACATCCTCTGTGAGGACAACGCCGCTTTCATCCGAAAGAATGATGCAGCAATCCTCGCCCTCGCGGGCATAATAACGCAGAGCAAGACTGTCGCCGCTGTAGAGCTTATCATTATTTTGGGGATATAAAACGGCAGGTCTTGTCTTATTGTTTTTGACCATCTCTGCCGCATTTGCGCATACACAAAAAATGAGTGCAAAAACAAACGCAAAAACGACTGTGCGTTTAAAGGACATAAGGTATCTACTCCTTTTCATTCAGCATTTTGCCAAAGGTAAGCGTGTTGAAGCCATCGATATATTCATATTTGGAATAATCGGTGATGTTCTTGAAAAGATAAATGCCGAGGCCGCCTATACCTCTTTTTGACGCAGGAAGGGTGACATCGGGATCGGGACGGATAAGAGGATTGAACTCTATGCCGTTGTCCCGTATGCATATCTCTACACGCTCGTCATCCAAGGTGAAGCGCACCGTGACATCTGCGCCCGAATTTTCATTCGCCTTTATGACATTGACAAAAACTTCCTCATAGGCGAGCCTGAGCTTATTGAGGGCGGACTTCTCCATACCCAGCTTGGTATCGTAGAAGTCCATGCCCAATTTGTAAGAATTTTTAAATTTGCCTATTTTAAAGCTTAAAATATCTTCCATAAGCTCCTCACACAAAGCGGATTATGGACGCAAAGCCCGTAATCTCGAACACATCCTTGACGCCCTCCGAAGCTCCCGAAAGATACATATCGCAGGACTTTGAATTGCAAAGTTTCTGAGCCTTTATGAAGGCTCTTAAAGTGGCGGAGCATACATACTCCACATTGGAAAGGTCAAACTCAAACTCGGTGCAGCCCTCGTTGAGCGCCTTTTCAAAGTCGTTATATACTACCTCGCTGGAGATGGTATCTGCCGTACCCTCCAGCCTAACTATAGCTTTTTTGTCGTTTATTTCAAGTTTACTGCTGAGCATTATGATGCTGCCTCCATTTCCTTAAGTATAGTATCGTTCCTCTTGCCAAGGTCGTAGTAGACTTCCTCGCCTATAAAGATGTTCTTCCTTGTCTCGCTTAAGTCCATGGTCTCAAACTTATAGAGCGGACAGCGATAGCTTGGCGTGAACTTGGTCTTTAAAGGATAGTTGCCGAAGGTAACGATTATGGAGTTACCCGTGCTGACCTTGTTGTTGAGCCTCTGGAGCTCGGACGGATATATAAGCGGACGCTGCTGTATCTGCTGTGAATAGTTGATGTCCTTATCCGCCATGACAGAGCCCGAAACACTGCCCGTTTCAACGGTCATATTACCGCAGAGCTCGGAGAACTCCTTGCAGGTGTTGATATCGTTTGAACCGATAAACATCTTCATACCGCAGTTGGACTTGATGATGTCGGCAACGGTATCGCCATATACATTGTTGAGCTGTGCATAAGACTGTACCACCATGTTGAACCATATCTTACGGCTACGACCTACGGTGATCATCTTGTCGAATTTGTCTATCTTGGGCATATTACCGAACTCATCAAGTATAAAGTATACATTTCTCGGAAGTGAAAGGTCTTCTCTTGCCGAAGCCTTCTTGATAAGCGCCTTATAGATACAGAGAACGAACATTGACGCAAGAGCGTGTCTTGTGTCCTTCTCATCGGGTATCTTCATGAAAAGAGCAGTCTTTTCATCCGCAAATATGTTGGGGTCGATATCCGTTGCGCTTGTAAGGGCACATATACCCTCGTCGTTGAACATTGACATCTTGTCGAAGGCTATGGACATATAACTGGAGAGAGTGTTCTCGGCAGCCGTTGTAACCTGCTTTGAGAGCGAAACGCACCTTGCAATGGGCGAACGGCCTGCAAAGTAGTTCTTGAGCACCTCAAAGTTGTTGTCCGAATTGGATATAGCCTTGTTGAGATTGTAGAAATTATACTTATCCTTAGTCATGCCGAGCTCGGGACGCTCACTGTCCTCAAGCATGGCAAGCAGAGTTGCCATAACTATTGAACGGGCGCCCTTCTCCCATACGGGGTCGTCGGCGGATTCAATGGGACAGAGCACGCTTACAAGGTCGTTCAGATCCTCGTAGAGCTCGTCGTATATCATCTGACGCTTCATCTTGGCGTCTATTATGACCTTGTCTATGTCGGAATAAGCCTTGCCGTCGTATTCAAACCATTTGTCCTTGAAGGTCTCCTTTTCGTCCTGAAGCTCCAGCTTGCCGTAGCTGTCTATGGTGTCGGAGTGCTCAAGGATGTTGTTGCCCGCCTCGATATACATCTGATAGCGGTCGTAAATATCGCCGAGAGGATTCCATCTGAAGGATGAATATGTATCTCTCAGATCAAGCACCATTACCTTATAGCCTCTCTCCTTGAGAAAGCCCGAATGGAGCTGGAAAAGCTCGCCCTTGGGGTCTGTCATTATCATTGACGAGCCTGCGCCCGATGCCGCAAGTATCTGTATCATGGGGTTTATGAATGTGGTAGTCTTACCTGAACCGGTAGAACCTATTATTATGCTGTGCATGGGGCTTGCAATATTTATTTTAAGCCCTGCGCTCTTTTCATAAAAGGCTCTTACGGGCACGCCGTCCTTCTTGGAGTCGCCGAGCCTTGAAAAGTTTATGGACGGGAAGTTGGAATCCCTTTCCTTGGAGGTCATGAAACGCGAGTCCTCAAGACCTGCGTTGACAGCCTTTACCTTGCGGGAATTCATGATCCTGTTTGCGCTCTTTGCGCTGTGGTTGCCGAATACAAAATAAGCTATGATAAGGCAGCCCAGCAAAAATGCTCCCGTGAGATATGTGGAGAGCTTTGCAAAGACAGAGAAGTCCACAAGCAGCATATAGTTGTTGGTCTCTATAGCCTCGGCGGAGTTTTGGAGAACACTCGTAACGACCGCTCCCAGAATGGTTGCCAACACTGCCGCAATAACCAGATAAATCGCCAGCTTTTTTGCCTTTTCCTTGATTTTTTCTTTCATTTATTCATCTTCCTTTCTATGTTTTTATTGCATTGATATTAAAATACTTATATAAAAGCTTTGCTTTCAAAACGCTTATATAAATATTCCGTTTTTATGAATTTGCAGCCTGCACAAGACAAGCTTATGCAGGCGAAATTCACAAATAACAAATTATTTAGTAGCGGTTGCGATCCAATTTGTAAGAGGATCTACACCGACTCTGAGAGCAACTATAAGCACGAATATAAGAATGAAGCCTATAATGGCATTCTTAAGGTGCTGCTTAGCTTTCTCTCTCTCCTGAGGCTCCTCAGCCTTTGCAAGCTTTGCGCCAAGGAATACACAGTAGATAGCGCCAACGGCAACAACTACAGCAATAAGAGGATTTAACGCGCTGTTAAGAAGACCAATAATCGGACTAGTGATCTCATCCATAGCCTCCGATGCCTCAGCTGCGGCCTTTGCAGTTGTGCTTTCAAGTAAGAACCAGTTCATAGTTATTCTCCTTTCTTAATTTTTTTGGCTTTTTTTGCCTTATTATTTATGTAAAGTCATAAGAATGACCTACAGACTGTTTATTTGCCCAATGTGGGCGTATCTATTTCCTTCTCCTTGGATATGAACGGAGTGGGCTTAGCCCTCTCCACGGGAGGCTTATTCTGCATAGCCCTTGACATATCCACAAGCTCGTCAAGACTGAGGCGCCTTACAAAAGGATTGCGTTCCTCCTCCTGCACAGCCTCGGATATTTTGGTCTTAGGAGCAGCAGCCTCCTCCTTATGAGTGAAGGTGTCGGGTATTTTGTAGTCAAGACCCTGCTCTCTTTTTTCCCTTTCACCCCTAAGGCTGGATATATGTTCTTCCCATTTGGCTCTGTTGTCTGCCATATTATTTAGCCTCCCTTATCTTATATGAATATTTTTGCCTATATACGCGGAATAAAGCTTTATTCCCACGACAACCGCTATTGCAAGCGGTATGAGCAGCAAATATGCCGCCGTATATTTCTTTTTGAGACTTATGATATATGCGCTTGTGTTGCCCGCGCTGTCGGTAGCGGTTATCCGGTAAAGTCCCGATTCGGTTATTTCAGCCGTATTTTCGTAGGGCACGCCGCTCCTGAATACTTCAACAACGGTATTGTCGCTGTCCTTTATGATGCTGAATTTGTTTATTGCGATGCCGCCTAAGCCTACATTGCCGAACCTAAGCGTCGGAGCAGCGGTGTCTCTTGTGAAGTTCAGAGTGTAGTCGGGCAAAATACCCGAGCTGTTCTTGAAAAGTATTCTGTAATTGCCGTCATTTACGGGCTTGAAAAATTTTGTGCTCACAGGCTGTTTCTGACCGTCAAGAACTACGGAGGATATCGTATAATCCTGCGGAGGATTGATGAAGCCGAGCTTATTCTGAGGACCGCCTATTATGACGAAGCTGTAAATGGCAATATCGGCAATGTTGAAATAAGAATCGTCCACAACGATGTCGGCATTATCCATAGCCTGCTCCGAAAAGCCCTGAAGCTCGCCCTCCGTATACCTTTCATCGTCAATATCCGCCGAATCATACACAAGGCTGAGCATATAATACCCGGGCTCGGAAAATGTCTTTCCGCTGGAATAATTTATCTCCTCGCCGTCCTTATAGGCGGTTATGTCCATCCTGTCATCGGCAGGCGTCAAAAGCTTGACCGGCTTGTCGGTGACGGCATAGTTTGGAATGGGAGAGTAAAAGGTGTAAAGCCCTCCGAGAGAGAACGAATAAAGCCCCTGCTCTGCCGAATATGCCTGAGTAAGAACAGACTTGTTGTAGAAATTCTCATCCTCCGAAAGCTCTCCCGAAGGCTGGCGCATAATAAAGTTTATGCTGCCGCTGTCCTTTCCGTTACCTATGGTGAGCGTATAATTGCCATCGCCATATATATATCCGCCCGAAACTATTTCGCAATTTTCGCCGTCCTTTGTGAGGCTGACATAGGTATAGTCGTTATAGGTGAACTTTATGACGTTTTCGACTATCCTGCCAAGCTGCTGGGAGCTTGTGACATAGTTTCTTTCATCCAGATAATATCTGTAATCGCCCGTGTCCTCGATATATGACTCTCTCAGTCTTATTTCGGCGGCTAAGACATTGCCGGCCGACAAAAGAGAAAGCGCCGCGATACATATAAAAGTTATAAATTTTTTCATTTTATCACCGCATCCAGACTGTTTATAAGGTCTATATCCTCGCTCATAGCGGCATATTCATATATTTCGCTGTCGAGCAGTATGTTGACTCTGGCGCCCTCTACGGCGGCGGCGAGCTCGCCCCCTATATTTTCGGAGCAGACTATAGCGCCTATCACGCCTTCTTTGAGGTCGGATATGAGGGTATCTCTGTTTTTATAGCGCTCTACCTCGGCTTTTTCGGGAAGAGATACATACCTCATATATTCAAAGTCCTCGGGTATTCCAAGCCTCACTCCGTCAAGGTCCGTTGACATCCTGTATTCATCACGGCTTACAACGCAGGCTGTTTCGTGCATTATGGCTTTGCTCTTCCATACGCCGTATTCGAGAGTTTCGCCCATAGCCACAGCGCCTATCTTCACATCGTAATCGCCCGATATCACATCGTCTCTGTCAACCACGGATATATTCACCTTGTCTGCGCCGTAAAAGTCCTGTATGGCAGCTGTGAGCTCTCCGCAGTCCAAGCCCTGCTGACAGGCTACGGTGATATCGGTATCGCCCGAGCAGCCGCAGAAAAGCAGCGACGCAAACAGTATGCACAATATTTTTTTCATAATATATCCCCTATTCAAACATACTTCTAAGCTTCTGGGACGCCACGATCCTGATAGATGTTCTTTCGGTGGGCGTTGTAATAACGAACGCCTGACCTCTTCCGTTGGTAACTATCTCCTCCTGCTCGGTCTCGTTTATGGCTCCCGCCTTTTCATAGAGCTTGCACAGATCGTGCATATCGTTGGGCGCAAGAGCAAATATGAATGAATACTGACAAGCATTTATGATAGCGGTAGACTTTCTCGCTATCTCCTCCGTACCCACGAAGTCCTTTATGTTCTGTGTAATTATTATCTGCATACCGTTGTACTTACGTATACGCTTAGCCAGCTGGAACATAAAGTCAAGAGCTATGGGGTACTTGGGATCGATAAATACATGAGCCTCGTCTATAACGACGATTATCTTTCTGCTTGCATTATACTTGGTGTTGTAATCCCTGTTCTTTATTATTTCATTGTCAAGCCACTTCAATATAAGAAGCATCTGCGCATTTGCGACGGTGTTGTTCTTGTTGGCAAGAAGCGACTGGAAGTTGAACACGGTGAAGTTTTCCTTGACATCGAGTGTGGAATAACCGTTCCAGAGGTTTGAGTTTCTTCCGCCCGTGGCAAACTTTGAAATATAGTTTATAAGTATTCTTAAGTTATTCTTGCTGTACTCGCCCGTAGCCGACTGATAGTCTATAAGAAGGGTATCGTACAGATCGTCGAATATCGGGTAGTCCTCGGGTTTTAGCTTTGTGAGATCGGTCATCTCGTCGATGCCCTTAGATTCGTATACCCTTACAAGCACATTGTTGAGGTACTCGAGGGCGTCGGCGTCAATTCCCGGAAGTATCTGCTTGAAATATTCCTCTAGGAACTGAAGATGAACGGAGAAGCTTACGCTTGCGGACTCCTCGTCGCTTATCATCTCGTCGTCGCTTAAGCAGGTTACTATGTGGAAGGGATTTATTCTTCCCTGCGTAGCCGAACCCACATCTATAAGGTTGCCGTGGAGATGACGCGCAAGTCCCGTATACTCGTTCTCGGGGTCGAGAATGAATATCTTGCTGTTTTCGGCAGAAAGATTTGAAAGCATCATCTTTGTGGCAAAGGATTTACCGCTTCCCGACTTGCCTATGACTACCATGTTGCTGTTTACTCTCTCGTCATCTCTGCGGAAGAAGTCCACAAACACGGGCATACCGCCCGAGTTGCCTATGTTTATACCGCCTACATCGGATATATGACCATATATAAACGGGAAAGCTGCCGCGATGGACGATGAATGTATGGCTCTGCCCTTCTTTACGCATGGGTCAAAGGCTGATATCTGCGAGCCCACAAAGGTATCGAACTGCCTGAACATCATGTCGGTAACTCTGAAGGACTGCTCCGAAAGAAGCCTTCTGACCTTTCTCTTGACATTGTTGGTGTTTGACACCTTTGCCATGTCGGGATTGAGCCTTCTCATGGATTCGTCATAGTCGTATACCGTTACATATATGTTCACATCATACAGTGTTTCATTTTCGCCCTGCAAAAGCACAAGCAAATTCTGGAGAGTGGAGATATGGTTCTCTATTTCCAGAAGCTTACTGTCTCTGGAGGTAATTCCGCCCTGTCCTCTAAGCTCCATGAGCGAACGGTCTATATTCCTTACCGCCTTGAATCTGTCTATGGGGTGAAGCTTCATTACGACCTTTGTATCGGGTATGTTGAAAAGCTGTGAACCCCAGGCGTTGCCTACCGTTGTGGGATAGTTTATAACTCTGAAGTTATGAGTTACAAGGTCGTCTATCTTGGTGGTCCTTGCGGTGAACGAAACATCGTGCGGGAGTATCCATTCATAATACTCGTCCTCGCTTAATTCGTCCGCCTCTCTCTCGTCAAAGTCGGTCGCAAAATTGTATTTAAGGAATATTGCAAGCTCCTTTGTGTTGAGGATTTTGACATCTATACCGCCCTGCTTGAGCTGATCGGCTATCATGCCCGCCGTTTCGCCCACATTTACGGGAGTGGTATCGTATACGCAGATATAGTGGAACGAATCGTACACCTTATCCTCCGTATTTATTATGTCGATATTTTCAATACGGTCGTATATTATCTCCAGACGAGCCCTGAGCTCATCCTCCTCTATAACTCCGTTTATGAAGGATTCGCTTATTTCGTCCACCTTTTTATACTCTCTTTCGATATACTCGTCGTAGAGCAAGGGGCGGTCGATCTTTACAATGGAGAGCGACTGGTCTTCCATAGACACATTTCTTATGGCTGCGCCGAACACTCTGTCTATCATAAAGTCCTGTCTGGACTCCGTGAGAAATCTGAATTCCACGGGAGAGACCTCTATGACCTTACAGCAGTAGTCGTTGCCGTAGTGTATTATGCCGTCCTTTATGGATGTGAAGGCTATAAGGTCGGGCACGCCGAATTTGGCCTTCTTGGACTTGGCTTTCTTTTTCGCCTTGGAGGGTTTTTCTTCCTCTTCGGCGCCCTCCTCCCAGTCGTCGCTTTCTTCGGTATTGAGCTTATCGTCAACGGCATATTCCGAAGACACATGAGTGGGTCTTGAATAATGCCTTATGATATGACCTAGGAACACATAGTTTTTGTCCTCGTCGATAGACACAAGAAGTATGACAAACACAACTATGACGATAGTCAGCAATATAAGCTTGAACGGCAGATTTGAGCAAAGAACGAGAATCGCAAGAGTAAAGCCTATCGCTGCCACTATGAAATCCGCTATTGATACGCCTTTGAAAAGCTCAAAGCTGACCTTTGTCTTTTTGGGTATTATTCTCAATTCTGTCCGCCTCCTCCGTTATTGTCGGAGTTTCCTGTTCTCCGTGTACTTATATTTATTCTTAGCATTTCTCTGCTTGTAGGTGCAGATGTTGCTGCCGGCCGTCTCTGACTGTGCATCCTGCTGCTTATCTGGCTGGCGATGGCATTTGCCTGTTCAGCCTTATTCTGCCTTACTTCCTCCTCTGTGGGCGGTTCGCCGTAATACATAGGATCGTCAGCGCTCCAATGATGCGGAGCATGGTCTGACTCGGCAAACAGTCTGTAGTCATTGTAATCCGACATAATTCTCTGCCTCTGTTCATGTGATGTAGCCGCAACGAATGCCGTCCTGTAAACAGGTGTATTCCTGTAGGTCGTATCGTCGCTTCCGCTGAAGAAATTATTGTAGAATTCCTGCTCGGCAGGTGTATTTTCTATGTGAGCGGGAGATTCGTTGTAATAATTTGTCATGTAATCCTGCTGCGCTCTTGCGCTCATGCTTGAAAACTCTGTTCTCTGAGTTTCATCCAAATTCTGAGCAAAGCTCTGTGCGTTTGTATAAACCGCAGGAGTATTTATTGCGTTTGCTCTGCTTGTTATTCTGCTTGCAACACCGCTGTCCATGGTTCCCGAGCTGTTGAATACATCCGCTCCCGCCGTACCGCTTGCAGGCGGCGGAGCCTCCACCGTGGGCGGAGCGCTTATTCCTCCCGCTGTTCTTATATCGGCAGGTATGGAGCTGTATCTTTCGTTTACGGCAGCCACTACCTGGCTCCTTTGAGCATGCGTAGGCATAGCGTCAAATTCCTCGGCAGCCGCAGTATAGTAGCTTGCAAGCTCTACCATCTGACCGCGCTGCTCGGGAGTAAGCTCTTCCGCAGTCGCTCTCTGGCTGAGCTGCTGAGCCGCCTCGCGCATAGAGCCCGCAAAGCTCGTTTCGCTTGCCGATGGGTAATTGTATGCGGGAGGTCTTTCGCCGTCATGCTCCTTTACATAGTTGTTGTAATCCGTAAGTATGGCTTTTCTGCCCTCGTGGTCGGCATTTGTGTAATTGGAAATGATCCTTTCGTCTCCGCACTTGCTTATCTCGCTGAAGGCATCAACTTCCTTGGCTGAAAGGCCGACCGAATCGGGATGCTCTTTTGCAAAGTTTGCGGAGCTGCTTTCAAATGCAGCCATGTTGCTGAGGACCTTCTGCCTTGCCTCGTCGGAGCCTGCGCTTGCAAAGCTCTCGGCAAAGTCGGCATAGCTCTTAGCCATCTTGTGGGCATGTTCGCGCTCGCCGTCCGTCTTGGCGGCAGCCTCATACATCTTCCATGCGTTGCTCTTGCCCTTAAGAGCATTATAGCTTGCATTTCTGTCGTTTGTGAACGCCTCTTTGTTGCTGTTATACATGGCGGTTCTTTCTTCATGAGTATCGGTGTTGATATAAGCCGCCTGGAATTCCTTAAGGCTCTGAACTCTGGCATTTGCGGCGTTCCACTTGGCAGAACCCTGCTTATGTCCGTCTCTGATAGCCTCTGCCTCTTTTATGTTGGCATCGAGGTTTGAAACATTGCGCTCTTCCTCGTCGTTGCCCTGCGACATATGCTTGAACGAAGGACTTTCCGCAAGAAGCCTCTCTCTTTCCTCGGGTGAGCCGTAGCTGAGCTTGAGCTTATCCTTGTTGAAGGCTTCGATCTGTGAATTGTACTTGTTCCACTGTTCACTGCCCTTGTCAAAGCTGTCTCTGAGCTTTGTAGCCTTATTGATACGCCTGTCGACGGTCTCCATGGCATCCTGATACTTATTGACACCGCCTATAACACCGCCTGCAAGGGCGTCGTCTATATCCTTTATACCCTGCATGAACTGACCGCTTGTAAGCTTTTTGAAGCCTTCCCTTATGCCCTTTGTGCCGGACTGCTTTCCGCCCTGTCTGCCAACAAAGTCGATATCGTCCTTAGCATCGCTGTTGCTGTTGATGAAGGATTCTCTCTCTGCATGAGTGGACATGCTTTCAAGCGCAACGCTCTTGTTGATAAGGTCCTTGTACTTGGCGTCCGCCTTCTTCCAAGCGTCCGTACCTTCCGTGAGACCGTCTCTGACAGCCTTTGCGTTTGCCGCTCTGTCCTTGAGGTTCTTAAGAGCCTTTGCTTCGCCCTTTGAATTGCCCTCATGAGCCTTGATATCATCCTTGTTGATATCCATAAACGCCTGTCTCTCGCTATGGCTGTTAAGGGAGTTGAAGTTGTCTCTCAAGCCCTTAAGTCTCTTATATTCTTCATTGCGCTTATTCCACTCTGCGCTGCCCTTTTCAAACTTATCTCTGTTTGCCTTGGCAACGCCCGCTCTTGTGTTAAGATTGATAGCAGCCTGATTTTCAGCCATATTGTTGGCTTCGCCGCTGCGGAACTTGTCTTGGTCTACCTTAAGAGCGTTCAAGCCGTTCTTGGCTTTGAACTCGTCCATGAACTTCTTTCTTTCGTCATGGGTCTGAAGCTTTTTGAAGTCTCTCAAGGTCTGTCTGCCCGACTTTGCGGATGCCTCGAGAGCAGCCCTTCTGTCGCCCCTATTGGTAGTACGCGCAATATTGCTGTTTTTATTGTTAAGTTCTTTTATCTGCTTATGGAAAGCAAGCTCCTCCTTGCTTGCGCTGTCGCCCTTGAAGCCCATTTCTCGGCTCTTCTTTTCTCTCTTGCCCTGCTCCTGAGCGGCCTTGCTCTTTTTATGCATCTCGGACAAGCCCTTGTAAGCGCCGTAAGCAGCCATTGCTCCGCCGTATAAGGACTTGGCGCCCGCAACTGCCTGGCTCGGCATACTCATGGCTTCGTTTGTGGCGGATGCCGCATCCTGATCCATTATGCCCGTTATGGCAACGCCCACGGAGTGAACGGAAATTATACAGCCCAGCATAAATATGAGCTTTATTATAACATCGAGGGCAACATCGGAAACATAGCCCACAATATCCGAATTGGGATTGCCTACGTTTACGAAGGTTACGGACGCGCTCGTATCCGAGCCTATGACTACGCCCAGAATTATCATCATTATATTCAGCGCGACTATCATACCCACGCCCATACAAAGCCTGCCTATGAATGTCCTGCGCCATTTGTTGTAGCGTTCGCCGTCGTCAAGAGGCATTGTCGCAACAAAGAACGGAGAAACTATGTACAGCACCATAAGCTCCATTACACGCCTTATGAACACTGCCGCTATCTGAATGAGGAATATTATAAGTCCTATACAGCCTACAAAACCCACAAAAAGGTCTACATCCCTTGCGTTCAATGTAATGCCCTGATTTTTCAGAAAGTCTTGGACATCAGCCAGTTTGTACCAGAACATGGACGATTCATTCAGCTTATTTGTCAATAGCTGCGCCCCGCCCTTTTTCTGCTCCTCAATGGCTGTCCTGACGGTCATCATATAAAGGCTGTCGGCAATGGTGGTCGAACCGCTGTTTGCCGAGCTTGCCTTGAACAGAGCGTTCATTACAACTGAGGAAAGCTGTAAAAGTCCATAGCACAGCGCAGGCATTATAAGGAATGATATGCTCGCCGTAAAGAACTGTGTGAGCACTCTGCCCACGCTTCTTCTGCTGTCGAAGTTGAAATCAAATGTAGAGCGCACCACTGCCACAATGGTAAATATCAGACAAAGTGTGAGGCTCAATGCCGTGATGTACCAGAACGCCTTGTTTACCGCAGGGAGATCCATAAGTATATCGAGTATGTTGCCCGTGTCGGAATCGATATTGACGGTCCTTACGCCCGCAAATGAATATATCACCTGTTCTATGGCGTAGACTATGGACAAAAGGAATGCGTAAAGCCTGTAGAGCAAAAGCGCAAGGAACTCCCTTATCATATCTACTATATACTTTAAGAAGGTATCCCATACTACGGAAAACACGGGAGAGATAACATTTGTAAAAAGCCATGTGAGAGCCTTTGTTATGCCACCCATTATCCAGTTTGCAATTTTATCGAATATTCCCAAAAATACGACTTCGTTCATATTAACACGCTCTCTTGATAAATACTGTTACTACCATTACTTACCGCTTCCGCCGCCGTTGCCGCCGCCTTTATTGCCGTTTGCACTGCCCTTGCCCATCATTCTGGCGGCAGAGTTGACACCGGAGGTTACCTTATTATAGAAATTGCTTACAATGCTGAACGCCTCCGACGGACCCATTATGCCCGCGTCGGAGATTATCCTGTTTACTATATCGCCGAGCTTTTCAAAGCCGAGCGAAAGTATAATTACACAGTATATTCTTATAAGATAGGTCAGAAGTCCGTTTCCTTTTACATCTATGAGGTCTGTCTTTAAGAATATAGGCAGTATCATAAGATATATTTTAAGCGAAAACAGCACTCCTATTGCGCTGAAACAGTTGCCTATGAAAAAGTCCTTCCATCGCTCGAACCTCGCTCCTCCGTCCAGAGGCGCAAGCGAGACGAAAAACGGGGCTGTGACATAGGAAACTATCAGCGACAGCACCCTTTGAACAAAGGCTATCGCTGCGCCTGCCATAAATTTAAGTATGCACAGCACACATACTATGGCGGAAAAATAATCTATCTTCCAGGTTACAAGCTGTTTGTTGACCTGTATTATGTCATAATATTTATATTTGCCCGAGTAGAAATCCTTGACCGCATCCCAGTCAATAGTATAATCCGTGTCCTGTCCTTTTATGGTATTTACCGCGCCCATAATGACGCTCAGACCGTAGACATCCTTGGTGGCATCGCCCGTTCGCTTGGCTCGCAGGGCGGTGGCAGCAAAGAGAGCATTGGATATTCTTACATCCTCCGCAGTGTCCATAGCGTAATTTACTGCGTTCTGTGCGCTCGATGTGACCAGATTTGCAAGATTGAGCGTACAGAAGGCTATTATCTGAATAGTTACAAAAAGCAAAAGCGTACTTGCCGTCTGACGAAGAATATCGCCTACGGGCTGTCCCGTATCGTCAAGATGAGATATGCTCCTTATGACGGCGGCAATCAGGAATACCACGCAGAGCACTATGCTTATGAGCCATATAGACCAGAAAACGGTCTTTATCTGCGGTATCCTCAGAAGTATGCCGGTAAGATAATCCTGACCGATCTCGCCGTTTATTTTATAATTTATCTTCTCGGCGCCCGACAGAGAATTGAACACCGTCTGAAGCGCGTCCACAATCTTAAGTATAGCAACATATAAGAAGTATGCCACCTTGTAGACATAGTTCATGATAGATGCCATCATAAGCTGGAACTGAATCTTAAGAAGCTTTACTATTACATCCGCAAGTATTTCAATAAACGGCTGTAATACATTGTCTCTTATCCACTCTATGAAATTGAAAGCAAATGGCACAATATACAAAAGATTCATACATTCACCTCATAGACAATGTGTTTATCTTACCGAGAATTTCCTTGAATTATAGAATATGAAGCCCACAACTGCGCCTATAAGCAGAAGGAACAGTATTATGGTCGCAACTCCCGCAGCGCCTATGTGTCTTGATATTCTTACATTATATGTGGATTCGTTTCCTGCGGGGTCTCTGGCAACTATATTGTACTTGCCCACACCGCTCACGGTGTAAGTACCGCCTGCCTCGGAAAGAATCTCTCCGTCCTCTTTGTCTTTATACAGTATTATGGTAGCCTCTCCGTCAGAACATCTCAATGTAAATTCGTTGCCCGTGGATACCATTCTATCGTTAAGTCCTTCAAACTCCAGCACGGGAGCCGTTCTGTCCACGATTATATCGCAGGTGAGAGTGGGCAGACCGTTTTCGCCCTCCATAACTAAGGAGTAATCTCCGTCAAGAGGAAGCGTCATGGAAGCGATGCCGTTTCTTGCAGCCATACTCACAAGATCGGATATAGTCTGTATACCCCTTCTGTGTTCTTCCTCAAGCGCCAGCTCCTCGGGAGTTTTCTCTTCCTCCTCGACAGCTTCTGTTTCGGGCTCCTCCTCGGCATTGTCGCTTAATGCGACTTCTTCCTCCTCGTATTCCTCCGTCTCCTCCTCGGTTTCTTCTTCCTCTTCCTCTTCGGAATAAGATTCATCGCCGTTCATATATGCTATGTTCGTGATGAGATAGCCTGCGGGAGCGGTATAGTCCTGGGGCATATTCACAGCCCTGTTGTAGAGATAAAATTCAAGGCTTGCGTTGTTACCCTCGCCATCGCTTAAGTTGACCGTATATGTTCCGTTTTCGTTTATTTCGCCGTTTTCGCCTATTTCATACTCCTCTCCGTCGCCGTTTACCGCCGCAACGGTAACGCCGTCGGGAATATGAAGCAAAAGACCGTCGTTTGAGAACATTCCCGGAGGAACATTCATATACACCGTCTTATCGCCTAAGGGATAGGCAAAAAGCTCTCTGTCTGTATCAAAGCTGTAATCCGCGCTTGTTCTCACAAGTGCGCCCTCGTTAAAGTCAAATGAAGGATTGCCTCCCTCTTCTTCCTCTTCATCCTCGGCTTCAAGCTCCGTCCTTTCGGAGGCGTCAAGTCCCTGCTGTATTCTGAAGCTGTACTTTGCGCTGAGCTTTCTTGTGCCGAAATTATCGATAATAACGAGAGAATAACTGCCGGGGTCGCTCATATATGTCTTGTTGGCAAATGTCGTATTTACGCCGTCCTTTGTCATTGTGACCGACATATTTGCGGGTATATCTATGTAAACATTTCCGCCGCTTATATCACCGTTTGAAGTGTTGGTATAAAAAGCGTCGCCCGATGAAAATTCTTCCTTATATACCTTGGCGTCATCATTATATGTCTCAGTGAGTTCATCCTTTTCTACCTCCGCAGCCGTCTGAGAGGATGAGCCTCCGCCCAATGCGCTGCTTACGGATGAGCTTGCGGAAGAAACAGCGGAAGAACCTCTGTTGACCGCACTGCCGATATTGCTTGCCGTGCTGCCTATCCTGCTTGCCGCGCTGCTCAAGCTGCTTGTGCCCGAGCTGATGGCAGAACCTACGGAGGAAACTGCCGATGACAGTGTGCTGCCAAGTCCCGACGAAGAAGCGGGATAATCTATATTGAATGTGAGAACAGCCTTATATACTGCCTCAAAGCCCTCCGCAACGCCATAGTTCTTGGCATATACGTTAAGTCTGTATGCGCCGGGCTGAGTAACGCCCTTGTTCTTTTCAAAAGAAACGAGTTTTCCGTTTTTGTACAGCTCATAGCCAACATTCGGCGGAAAGTCAAATGTGGCATTCTGTACCGTTTCTCCGTCCTCGGAAACGGATGAGTAGAAACGCTTATAGTTAGGGAAGGTATATATGTTCATACCGTTCCTTTCGTCGTCAGCCGTGACCGTAGGCACGCAAAGAGCCTCGGGACAGCCGAATTTGGCATTATACACCGTGGCTGCCGGAGTGCCCATTATTCTGAAAACAAAGAGCGTCTCCGTATTTTCGCCGCTCATGATATCCGGCGAGCTTATGTTGAGAGTATAATAGCCCGTCTTGTATATAGGCTCGGCATCTGCAAAGGAAACAAGGTTTCCGTCACATCTGAGCTGTGTGTTTATGCCCTGCGGGAGATCCAATATCACCGCATCGTAAGTTATACCGTTGTTGGGTACCGTAGATACGAACTGTCTGCCGCTTGCAAACGTTTCGGTATACATACCCAGTCTGCTGTCAAATTTTTCAACAGGAGCGCTGCCGTCTGCCGTATACACCGTAGATACGGAGGAAAAAGCTATTATAACGCTGAAAGCAAGAGCGCATATCCTATTCATTTTTTTCATTATCTTTCGCCTCCAAATCTGATGTTTCTGTTTCCTGCCCGTCATGAGCATATTTAAAATCATTTTTTATATTTTCCTTATCAAAGAATGTCTTTATCCATGTTCTGTCCACTATATAGTAAATAACGGCTACGCCCAAAATAAGAGTTATAATGACATACAGCTTGCTGCCAAAGGTATAGCGGTATATCAAATCATATTTTGATACGAATACGGGAATGCACGATACAAGGTTGAAAATACTGTGCACCACAGCCGAAGGTAATATGCTGTCATAATACATATAAAGACAGCCCATGAAAAAGCCTATGACTGCGGCATATACGCTCCAAATTATATTGAAGTGCATAAGCCCGAATATGAATGTGGCTGCTATAAGTCCGTTGAAGGAGCCGAGCCTTTCGCACAGCTTTCTCTGGAATATGCCCCTGAAGAATATCTCCTCCAGAAAGGGCGTGACTACAGCCATAACAAAAAGCGTTATGTATATGTTTCCGCTGAACATTACTGTATAGCTCTGAGCATAGCTGTTTGTTATTTTCTGGGGAAGGAGGTTCAGAATACCGCTTATCGTGAAATTAAGACCTAATCCCAGAAGAACAAGGGATACAATGTCTTTTTTTTCAATATGGGGTATTTTAAGTCCCAAGGCCTCCTTATAACCTATGCCTCTTTTTCTGTCCCTGCGTCTGGCGGAATTGATCGTGAAAGCAAGCGCCATAGCCGTTGTTGCGGCGATGCTCAGTCCGTAGGGAGAAAAAAGCATAGAAAATACAAAGTAATAGAGCACATATAGCATTACATAGCCAAAAAGCGCTATATAAATGTTTTTTTCGTTATTTTTCTGTATCATGGCTTTTCAACTCTCAGCTGTTTTCCCAGTCATCATCATCGGAGGTGCCCCAATCAACATTGGAGGTTTCCTCCCAGTCGTCATCGGAGCTGCTCTCCCAGCCGTCATCGGAATTGTTTTCCCAACCATCGTCGGAATTATTCTCCCAGCCGTCGTCGGAACCGCTCTCCCAATCATCGCCCGAGCCTGCGCCGTCATCCGTAGCTGCCGCCTCTCTGTGGCTTTGGCTCCTATGCGGCTTTTTGCCCTTCTTGGAGCCGAACTTGTTTCTTGCCTTTGCTGTGAGTACACTCAAAACTCCAAGCTTGAAAAGAAGTATGCCGACGAGGACAAGCACGCCCGGAAGTATAAAGAACAGAAGGGATCTGAATATTCCGCCCTTCACCGAGCCGCCCTTGCCGAGAGATATTTTATACTCGTTCATATTGCCTGCCATATCGCCTGCAAGGAGGGAATACTGACCGTTGCCGTTTATAGTACCCGTATTTCCTTCAAGCTCTATTTTGGTCGTGCTGCCCGATTCATCCATAAGCACGAGCGTTGCCTCGGGATCGTAACAGTAAACCACTACGCTCTCGTTCTTTGTCTTGAGTTTTTTGTCGAGTCCCTCAAATTCAACAACGGGAGCTATTCTGTCCAGTATAAATGTAGTGGATATAACGGGCATACCCTCCTGTGACTGAAGTATGAAATCATATTCGCCGTCAAGAGGCATTTCATATACATTTGACGGAGTTTCCTGCTGGCTCATTATAAGCTCGTAGCCGTCGTTGTATTCCTGTCTTTCCTTGTCGTCCTGTATATCCGTGTATGTACCGTAGTAGTCCTCATAGTTTGAAGCTATGATATAATAGCCCTCGGGGGCAATAAATTTGTCAAAAGCATTTGTGCTGTAATATACTATATCGAAGGATATGGTCGTCTTTTCGCCGCTTTCATCAGTCACGGTAAGCTCGTAATGACCATCGTCTTCGATCTCGCCGCCGTTTTCGGAGGGCAGAGGTATATCCTCTCCGTCCTTTTTAAGCTCCAATTCTGCATAAGACGGAACATCCAGCTTTACATTATAATTTGAGATCATACCGTCGGGAACGGACGAATAGAAGGTCGTTTCGCCCGCCTTGAACGAGTACATACCCATGACCGGATCATATGTGTTTTTATTCTCATACTTTACGGAGGTGTCCATATTTATATCGGACGCATCCACCTGAGGCAGATATGAGGAATCCAGCTCATCATTGGGAGCGTCGGTGCTTTGCTGTTCATCTTGCGTATTGATGCTGAAAGCGCCCGAAGCAGACGGAGATCTGTCAACGCCCTCCTGTATTCTGAATGTATATCTTGCCGTGTTTACATCCTCACCGTCCGTATTTGTGACGAGAAGGCTGTAGCTGCCCTTTTCATTTATATATGTCTTATTCGTGAAGGCTACGGGCAGACCGTCCTTTGTCATGGTGACCGTCATATTATGAGGTATATCTATGTATACATTACCGCCGACTATGCCGTCATTGGGTGTATTTGTATAGAAGGCGTCACCCGAGCTGAATGTCTCCGAATAGAGATTTGCGCTTTCAAAGAATGTTTCCGAAAGATAGTCGTTTATAAGGTCTGTGTCCGTATTTGAAGAACCGAATCGGCTTGACAGGCTACTCAAGCTGCTTGAAATGCTGTTTGCGCCGCTTGAGATGCTGCTGCCCGTGCTCCTTGCCGCAGAGCTGACGCTGCTTGCCGCAGAACCTATGCTGCTTGCTGCGGAGCCTATGCTGCCTGCCGCAGAGCTTAATGAACTGCCTATAGATGATCCGCTGCCCGAGCTGCCCGAAGATGAGGAGCTGCCATCGCCCGAATCCTCGGAGGCTATACTGAAGTTGAGCACAGTTTCATAATAGGTTTCGTAGCCGTTGCCCGTAGCATAGCCCGAACCGTATACCTTGAGGTAATATGTACCCGGAGTGCTGTACACCTGATTGTTTACAAGGCTCAGCTTCTGACCGTTTCTGGTGAGTGAGTAGCCCAGGTTCCTGGGGATGACAAAGCGAGCGTTTTCAACGGACTCGCCGTAGCCCGGAACATTTGTGAGGAACGCCTTGTAGCTGGGGAGCATATATCTGTACATTCCGTCGTCAAAATCCGATATGGCTGCGTTGCAGCTGACAACGGGATATTTATAAGCTGCCGACTTTACTCTGTTCTGAGGAGGATCGCCTATTCTGAATGTGAATACGCCCACAAGATCCTCGTCGCTACTCGTAGGAGCGGTAAGTCTCAATATGTAATAACCCTTGTTATATATGAGAGTTTTGTTGTTGAAATCGATATCAGAGCCTTCATACTCAAGCTCGGCGTTCATAAGTCCCAGAGGGATATCGAAGTAAACCGCATCGTTTACTACCGCGCCGTTGGGTATGGACGAAAGAAATTCAAGACCCTCTCCCAATTTCTCATTATAAAAGCCTGAATTTATATCAAAGCTTTCCGTAAGATTTCCAGCGTCGGCTGATTGCCCCGCCGCATTGGAAACGCTTTCCGCCGCAGAGCGAAAAAGATTGGAAATAGAGTCTGCTCCATATACATCCAGGTTAAATATTAAAATAAATATACACAAAATTAAAACTCGGATATTTCTAACGTATCTCATATATGACCTCCGAAAAAACATATTACTTCTATACTATATTATAACATAAATGTTTTTTTTGGGTAGTGTTGTTTATGCCGTAATATTTGTTGTTTGTGCCGTTAATATGGATTATTCGCCGTTATATGGGTTTTTTCTGTCATAAAATGTAAAAAAACAGGCTCAAACAACAGCGAAACTTATATAAAACAAGCCTCTGCTTTCTTTTAAAAAGCAGAGGGCTTACAGTTTTAAATTAATGCTATTCTGTTTTATGTATTAAAGGTCAGCACCTTCATACTCGGACTTGCCGTATCCCAATATAAGAACAAATATGGGATAGAGGAAAATAAGACCGATAGCAAAGCCTATGCCGTGACCGAACGATCTTGAAAGCTTAACCATAGCAACAATGTTAAGTACAAAAAGCGCTATGCCAACTATTGCCGATAAAGCGACAATTACACCGTTGGGGTTTGCAGGATCGCTGAACGAGCTGAGAGCACCGTTTAAGAAAAGTAAAACAAAGTTTACCCAGAACCACATAGGCTTCCAAGTTATCTTATACTGTACATAACCGCCGTAGATAGGTATGATACTCTTCCAACCGGGCTCGCCTGCCTTTGTGAAAATCTTCCAGAATGCAATGATATAGAAGATCCAGAAAACAAGAGCAAGCATCAATATCACACCAACGCCGATGCCAAGTATACCACCGACAGCAGCTGCCGCAGTCTCACCATCCGTAAGCTGATACATCGTAGTTTCCATAGAACATTCCTCCTTTTTTAATAACTATTCTTTGATAAATAAAACTATGCTTTCATTTATCATTCATAATTATAACACAATTTTACAATAATTTCAATATTTTTTAATAAATATTTGTGTCGTTTATGCCTCCAAATTAAACATCTGTGACACTTTGCATTTATATTGCTGTTTTTTTTAAAGAAAATATAATAAATATTGTGCTCCCTATAAATATTTCATATGGGCAAAGCCATCACCCTGAGGCACGGCACAATACCGTGCCTCAGGCTTTTATGCTCGTGAGAGCTTCAATATCTGCCCCAAGGAATTTACGGAGGACGACATACCTAGCATCATAATGATATTGGAATTACAGTAAAAATTTTATTTTTTAATTTTCGATTTCCGGCAAACCAGCCGTACTCGTCAGCAAGCTCAGCACGCCAGCAAGCACGCTTGCGCTCACAACACTCACCCAGTTAACCTCGTCCAGCACAACCGCCGTACCTATCATGGCGATCGCACTCTGCGCCATAGTCTTTATCGCCCTTATAAGAGCCGCCTTAAACCACTTCTTTGTCATTTTTCATTCTCCTTTCCCTAACGCTCGCATGTTTTAAATCAGCGTTAAAATCATATTCTGCATTCTGCACTACCTTGCCCCACACCCTTGGCGCCCCCTTTGGGGGAGCTGGCAGGCGTAAGCCTGCCTGAGGGGGGCTAAACCTCTTTCACAAACTTATTATCCGAGTAGCTTTTCAAAGTATCTTCCAAATCATCTATTCTATGATTTGCGACCTTGATTTTTTCTTCGTGTAAATCCTCTCTCGCCTCCAGCTCATAAGTCCTTTCAATCAGATTATTGTGCTTATTCACCTTTTGCTCCAGCTGCTCTATGCGGTATGTTATAAGCTTTGTATTCACAAAAATGCCTATTATCGCCCCTATGGAGCTTCCCGCAAACCCTATCAGCGCTATTATGATGTTCTCCATTCAGCCTACCTCCTTAAGTGTTTTTGAGTTTAAAGCTGTTATAAACAGTCTGCTTATCCATCGCCTCTTTTGCTGTGGTATATTCTCCGCTATATACCGGCGTGTTTACATATTTT
>CANQVZ010000010.1 GCA_947627425.1 uncultured Clostridia bacterium
CACAAAGCAAGCTTTGTTTGAAATGGTCCCCCTCCCCTGAAAGGGGAGGCAAGAAGTTGGGGGTTACCTCCACCTCTCGGCGCCCCTTTTGGGGGAGCTGTCAGACTTTAGTCTGACTGAGGGGGATTTTTAATAAATTATTAATTATTCCTCATCTATACACTTGAATATAGTAACGGAAAGAGGTGCAAGCCTTAAGCCTATGCTGTTTTCTCTATGGTTGCACTCTATCTTTTCGGACTTGGCAGGAATGGTATTCACAACGCCGCTGCCGCCGAAGCGTGTATCGTCACTGTTGAGTATTTCCTTCCATGTGCCCTCGAAGGGTACGGCAACTCTGAAGCTCTCATCCGCATTGGGAGTGAAGTTGCATATAACGACAAGGGTATCTTCCTTTGTGTTGCCTCTCCTTATGAATGAATAAATGCTCCTGTCCTTATCGTCGGCGTCTATCCACTCAAAGCCGAAGCCCTCATAATCCTTCTCCCAAAGACCGCCGTTTTCAAGATAGAGATGATTCAACTCCTTAACGAAGTCGAGCATCTGCTGATGGTGGTCGTACTCCAGAAGGAACCAGTCGAGAGGTCTCTTTTCGTTCCACTCTATGAACTGACCGAACTCTCCGCCCATGAAAAGAAGCTTCTTGCCGGGGTGCGTCATGGCAAAGCCGTAAGCCGCCCTTAGGTTTGCAAACTTCTGCCAGAGGTCGCCGGGCATCTTGTCAAGCATTGACTTCTTGCCGTGTACTACCTCGTCATGGCTCAAAACGAGAACGAATTTCTCGCTGTAGGCGTAGGTGGAGGCAAATGTCATATTGTAATGATGATATTTCTTATATATGGGGTCAAGCTCAACATATTCAAGGAAGTCGTTCATCCAGCCCATGTTCCACTTGAGAGTGAAGCCCAGTCCGTCGTCCTGCGCAGGAGTGGTAACTCCGGGCCATGATGTGGATTCCTCGGCTATCATGTGGACCTTGGGGTGTCTGCCCGTTATGACGGAATTCATATGCTTCATGAATTCTACGGCTGCAAGGTTCTCTCTTCCGCCGTATTCGTTTGGCACCCACTCGCCCTCGTTCTTGCAGTAGTCAAGATAGAGCATTGACGCAACGGCGTCAACTCTGAGTCCGTCGATATGGAAGCGCTCTATCCAATAGAGAGCGTTGCCTATAAGGAAGTTCTTTACTTCGTTTCTGCCATAGTTGAATATAAGCGTGCCCCATTCGGGATGCTCTCCCTGCTTGGGATCCTCATGCTCATAAAGAGCTGTGCCGTCAAAGCGTGCAAGTCCGTGAGCGTCCTTCGGGAAGTGCGCAGGTACCCAGTCAAGTATAACGCCTATACCCGCCTGGTGGCACTTGTCCACAAAGTCCATAAATTCTCCCGGATTGCCATAACGGCTGGTGGGAGCGTAGTAGCCCGTCACCTGATAGCCCCAGCTGCCGTCGAAGGGGTGCTCCTCTATGGGAAGTATCTCTATGTGAGTATAGCCCATTTCCTTTACATAGGGTATAAGCTCCTTCGCAAGCTCGGGATAGCTCAAAAATCTGTTGTTGTCGCTTTCGACTCTCTTCCATGAGCCGAGATGTACCTCATATATATTCATGGGCACATTGTACATATCCGACTTTTCAAGATGCTTGTACCACTTGGAGTCCTTCCATTTATGCTTGTTTATATCGTATATAAGCGAGGTGGTGCTGGGTCTTAGCTCGGCAAACTTTGCGTAAGGATCGGACTTCTGTATAAGATCTCCCGTGGATGTCTTTATTTCAAACTTATAGCCGTCGCAGTCCTGCAAGCCGGGAATAAATATCTCCCATATGCCCGAGCCTGCGAGCAGACGCATGGCGTTCCTTCTGCCGTCCCAGTTGTTGAAGCTGCCTATAACGCTCACTCTCTTGGCATTGGGCGCCCACACTCCGAAAAGCACGCCCTCTACGCCGTCCATCACCATGGGATTGGCGCCGAGCTTTTCATATATCTGATAGTGAGTACCCTGATTGAAAAGGTAGATATCCTGCTCACCTATGCCGGGAGAGAATGAATAAGGATCGTATGTCGTCCAGTCGTTGCCCTCATAATCCTCGATGTGCAGCTGATATCTGAACCATTTTTTCCTTGTCTTTATAACGCACTCAAAAAATCCGTCGTCGTGTATTTTTTCCATTTCAAATACCTTGTCGGGCTTTTTGGGGTCTATGACCGTTATAGACTTTGCCTGCGGTATAAATGCCCTCACCACAAGGCACGGCTTGTCGTCGAGCGTTACCTCGTGCATACCCAGAACCGTGTGCGGATCGCCGTGAGAGGCGCTTATTATGAGCTGCATTTCCATCATATTAACTGTTGTTAGCATATACACACATCCCTTCTCTTATTTATTATAATATATATACTTACTTTTATTATAAACTATAATTCCAAATAATGCTAGTACAAAAACATAAATTTTTATATATTTCCAAAATTTATATGAAAACTCGTAAAAAAATTTATTAAAAACTATTGACAAAGTTTGTACCCTGTGGTATATTATAGTTAAAGTTAGCACTCGTTATGATTGAGTGCTAACAAACAAAGCGTCTGCAAGGCTTTAAAATTGCAGGCGGAAAGCGCAAAGAGGTGATAATTTGAAGCTGAATGAAAGAAAAATAAAGATCTTGGAGGCGATTATCACCGATTACATCGCAACGGCGGAGCCCGTTGGCTCAAGAACCATTGCCAGAAAGTATGACCTGGGCATTTCACCCGCTACGATAAGAAATGAAATGAGCGACCTGGAGGAAATGGGTTTTATAGAACAGCCCCACACCTCCGCGGGAAGAATACCCTCGCAGTCGGGCTATCGAATGTATGTGGACAACATGATGCACAAGAGGATGCTCACGGATGATGAGGCGGAGTTTTTAAAAAATGCCATTTCGTTCAATGTGAACAGAGTGGAATATCTCATGCAGCAGACGGCAAAGGCACTGGCTATGCTCACAAACTACACAACGGTAGTGACGGAGCCAAAAAGCTCGGGAGTGAAGATAAAGCACATACAGCTTGTGCCCGTGGATAAGAACACGGCGGCGGCAGTGGTGGTGACGGAAAACAACGCCATCAAAAACCACATCATAAAGGCAAAGAATATGCCCGATGCCGACGGACTTTACAGACTGTCGGGCAAAATAAACTCCGTGCTTGAAAACTATGCTCTTGACGACATAAATTCCGACAGGGTGCAGGAGGCGCTCAAGGAATTTGCGGACTACAGCGAGCTTATAGTAAATGTGTTCAAGGCGGTCATATCCACCGTAAGGCAGGAGGAGGACGTACACCTGTACACAAGCGGAGTGAGAAATCTGCTAGGCTTTCCCGAATTCAGCGATGTAAACAAAGCCAAAAATATATTCCAGGCATTCGAGGAAAAGGATATGCTTATCACACTGCTGGGCGGAGGAGAGAATACCGCAGCGGACAAGATAGAAATAGTGATAGGCGGAGAGAACAAAATGGAGGAGCTTAAGGATTGCAGCATAGTCAGAGCAAACTACAGATACGGCAAGAACTCTGTGGGTAAGATAGGAATAATAGGTCCCACCAGAATGAATTATTCTCAGACCGTATCGGTGCTTGACGAGATAATACGAAAGCTCGACACTATTATCGACGCCATGCTTGGCGGAGGAGAGGACGGAGATCATGACGGATAGTATGGATAATAAGGAAATGACAAACGAAACGGTAGCAGAGAACGAGCCTATCGAAAAAGAGCCTAAAGAGGCGGAAAACGAAAACACGGCGGAGGAAACTGCCGAGGCTGAGGAGAACGGCGACGATAAAAAGGAAAAACCCAAGGAGGAAAGCCTTGAAGAAAAGCTCCAAAAAGCCGAGCAGGGACTCAAGGAGGCTCAGGACAAGTGGCTGAGACAGCTTGCAGAGTTTGAAAACTTCCGCAAGCGCACAAATCAGGAAAAGCAAAGTATGTACAGCAACGGCATAAGGGCGGCTGTAGAAAGCTTTCTGCCCGTTGTGGACAACTTTGAAAGAGCGGTTGCCGCGGCGGAGGACAAGGAAAGCCCCACCTACAAGGGCATAGAAATGATATTAAAACAGCTCCTTGAGGTAATGTCGGGGCTTGGCGTGGAGGAAATACCCGCGCAGGGCGAACCCTTCGACCCCAATGTGCATTCGGCAGTGATGCACATAGAGGACGAAGGCTGTGACGAAAATGTGGTAGTCGAGGTATTCCAGAAGGGCTATAAGCACGGCGACAAGGTCATAAGACCCGCTATGGTAAAGGTTGCCAATTAAGGCACTTTATATAGATCACAAAAATAAACAACTATAATAAAAAGGAGAGAGAATAATGGGAAAAATAATAGGTATTGACTTAGGAACAACAAATTCATGCGTAGCCGTTATGGAGGGCGGTCAGCCCACAGTTATAACAAATGCAGAGGGCGAGAGAACTACTCCCTCTATCGTAGGCTTTACTAAGAGCGGCGAAAGGCTTGTGGGTGAGACAGCTAAGCGTCAGGCGGTAACAAATGTAGACGGCACCGTTATATCCATAAAAAGACATATGGGCGAGGACTACAAGTTCAAGAACGACGACAAGCAGTATTCACCTCAGGAAATATCGGCAATGATATTGCAGAAGCTCAAAAAGGACGCAGAGGCCTATATAGGCGAGAGCGTTTCGGAGGCTGTAATAACCGTGCCCGCATATTTCACGGACGCTCAAAGACAGGCTACAAAGGACGCAGGCAAGATCGCAGGTCTTGATGTAAAGAGAATAATAAACGAGCCCACAGCCGCAGCGCTTGCATATGGACTTGACAACGAGCAGGAGCAGACAATAATGGTATACGACCTCGGCGGCGGTACGTTCGACGTGTCCATAATAGACATCGGCGACGGCTCAATAGAGGTGCTTGCAACAAGCGGAAACAACCACCTTGGCGGCGACGACTTCGACCAGAGGATAATAGACTATCTTGTAAACGACTTCAAGGCTAAGGAGGGCATCGACCTTTCAAGCGACAAGATGGCTATGCAGAGACTTAAGGAGGCGGCAGAAAAGGCTAAGAAGGAGCTTTCATCCGCAACCACCTCAAATATAAATATACCCTACATCACAGTAGGCGCAGACGGTCCCAAGCACATGGACATAACTCTTTCAAGAGCTAAGTTCAACGAGCTTACACATGACCTTGTGGAGGCTACATTGGGTCCCGTGCAGACAGCCTTGAGCGATGCCGACATTACGGCTAAGGATCTTTCAAAGGTATTGCTCGTGGGCGGTTCCACAAGAATACCCGCAGTTCAGGAGGAGGTTCAGAAGATAACGGGCAAGGAGCCCTTCAAGGGCATCAACCCCGATGAGTGCGTTGCCATAGGCGCGGCTATTCAGGGCGGTACGCTTGCAGGCGACGAGGGCGCAGGCTCTATACTTCTTCTTGATGTAACGCCTCTTACTCTCGGTATCGAAACAGCGGGCGGAGTTGCAACGGCTCTTATACCCAGAAACACTACTATACCTACAAACAAGAAGCAGATATTCTCAACTTATGAGGACAATCAGACGGCTGTTGATATAAACATCGTACAGGGCGAAAGACCTATGGCGAAGGACAACAAGAGCCTCGGACGCTTCCGTCTTGACGGCATTGCTCCCGCTCCCAGAGGTATTCCCCAGATCGAGGTTTCCTTCGACATTGACGCAAACGGCATAACAAAGGTTTCCGCTAAGGACCTCGGCACAGGCAAGGAGCAGGATATAACTATCACTTCATCCACAAACCTTTCGGACGAGGAGATCGACAGAGCTGTCAAAGAGGCAGAGCAGTATGCCGAGCAGGACGCAAAGAGAAAAGAAGCCGTTGACACAAAGAACCAGGCTGACAGCCTTGTGTTCCAGACAGAAAAGCTCATAAAGGACTTAGGCGACAAGATAAGCGCCGAGGACAAGGCAAGAATAGAGGGCGAGGTCGAGAACCTCAAGAAGGTGAACGACAACCTCACAGCCGAGAACATGAGCGATACCGATGTCGCTACATTGAAGACTGCCTGCGAGAGCTTGAGCAATGTTGTTCAGGAATTTTCTACTAAGCTCTACGAGGCTGCACAGGCAGCGGGCGTTGATCCCAACGCACAGCAGGGCGCAGCAGGCGGAAATGACGACATAATAGACGGCTGATATCAAAATTAAGCTTAATATAACGGAGAGTCGGGGCTTTTGGGCTCTGACTCTTTGTTGCGGTAAATAAAGAGGTGAAACAATGGCGGATAAAAGGGATTATTACGAGGTGCTCGGCATAGACAAGAACGCAAGCGCCGATGAAATAAAAAAGGCATACCGCAAGATGGCAAGGAAGTATCATCCCGACATCAACAAGGCGCCCGACGCCGAGGAAAAGATGAAGGAGATAAACGAGGCTTATGAGATATTGAGCGACGCCCAGAAAAAAGCGGCTTACGACCAGTACGGCCATGCTGCATTCGAACAGGGCGGTATGGGCGCAGGCGCGGGAGGCTTCGGCGGCTTTGGCGGAATGGATATGGGCGATATTTTCGGAGATATTTTCGGCGGTGGCTTCAGCGGCTTCGGAGATATTTTCGGCGGCGGCTCATCTAGGCGCAGAGGTCCGCAAAAGGGCAGCGACCTACAGTACAACCTTACCATTTCGTTTGAGGAGAGTATGTTCGGCTGTACCAAAAACATAACTGTGCCCGTAAGCGAAAAATGTACGGAATGCGGCGGCACGGGAGCAAAGGCGGGAACTCAGCCCGAAACCTGTCCCAACTGCCACGGCACGGGTCAGGAAAAGGTGACTACAAGAACGCCCTTCGGTATGGCTCAGACGGTGCGCCCCTGTTCGCAGTGCGGCGGCGAGGGTAGAATAATAAAGGAAAAATGCCCCAAGTGCGGCGGCAAGGGCAACGTTACCGAGAGAAAGACCATAAGCGTTGACATACCCAAGGGTATAGCTCACGGTCAGTCCATAAGGAAGAAGGGTCTCGGCGGAGCAGGCACGCAGGGCGGAGCAAACGGCGATCTCTTTGTGCAGATACTCGTTACGCCCAGCAGACAGTTCCAGAGGCAGGGCAACGACCTCTACACAGAGGTTTCGATAAACATAGTCCAGGCGGCGCTCGGCGGTGAGATAAAAATACCCACAATAGACGGCGACGAGAGCTATACATTAAAGCCCGGAACACAGCCCGAAACAAAGATAACGCTCAGGGGCAAGGGCGCTTACAATGTGAGAAACGACAAGGCAAGAGGAAACCTTATAGTTACATTGAAGGTGGTCGTGCCCACGGATCTCAAAAAGGAACAGAAGGAGCTTTTGCAGAAGCTCGGCGAGAGCCTCGGCGGGACATCGCATAAGAAAAAGGGACTTTTTAAATAAAGAAAAAAGCATCTTCGGATGCTTTTTTTAGTCTGTCGAAAAAGTATCTTTATGCGAATAAGATCCTTACGCCAATCCTTTCGGATTAATACCTTTCCATTGCCCCACAAGGTTTTATGTAGACATAGCCCCCTCAGTCGCCCTTCGGGCACCAGCTCCCCCACAGGGGCGCCGAGAGGTAGCGGTCAGCCCCAAATCCTTGGCTCCCCCTCTGGGGGAGCTGTCAGGCGTTAGCCTGACTGAAGGGGTATGTTTGATATGCAAAAAAAATTCATACAACAAGATATTTTATCGACACGCAGAAAGCATCTTCGGATGCTTTTTTTGTGTGTATACAAACTACCTGTTATATAAAATTTTTGCGGGCGTGCATTGCACGCCCGATAATTTGACTTTTTTATAATTATAATTCCGTTATTCAGTCAAAAATTCAAGGTGTCGGTTGGGAACAATGGCAGAAATCCCCGTCTTTTTGCCTCATTTATTAAATATGGCTGGATATCGGGATAGGTCAATTTTTCCGGCAGTTTATCCAGCAGCGCGATTTCCTCAATTTCACTGTGCAACTCTTTTTCAAAAGACATGATATCGGCAAAAAACAACATACCGAAAGACTCCTCGCCTTCGGAATTATCGTGTGATGTAACAGAATATACACAAACAGGCTTTATTTCAAATTTTATGGCGCCGGTTTCTTCATAGAGCTCCCGCTTAGCCGTATCAATAATATTTTCTCCCTGTTCCCTATGACCTCCGGGAATTTCCCATGTATTTCTGTCTTTATGCCTGCAAAAAACATATTTATCATTTGCTTTGGATATAATGACCGCATACTTAAGCAGCTCATCCTCTATACTTTCATAAAATCTGATCTCTTTCATATCGGGTTTTCCTCCAACATCTTATTTCATTTGAACATATTTATGGGATCATTTTACCTCCAGTCCGTCGTCTATCCGTACTTTGATATGCTCGCCCGTTACGGGGTGTGCAAATTCCAGCAGGCAGGCGCAGAGGGCAAGCGTTGTATTTCTTTTGTGCCTGAATTTTTCGTTGTACTTCGTATCGCCGTAGAGCGGAGCGCCTATTGAGGCAAACTGCGCCCTTATCTGATGATGTCTGCCCGTGACAAGCCTTATCTCAGCCTTATTGGTTTCCTTTCCCTTCTCTAGGAGCTTATAGTGCAAAAGCGCATACTTTGCTCCTATATTGCCCTTATTCACAGTCTTTGATATATTAAGACGGCTGTTTTTCATTAAATAGCTCTCTATACTGCTCTCTTCCTTTATATCTCCGCAGACAAGAGCATGATATATCTTTGTTATACCATTGTTTTCAAGCATGGCTGAAAGCTTTGAAGCCGTGTTTTTATCCTTGGCAAAAAGCACAAGTCCGCTTACGGGTCTGTCAAGGCGGGTTATAATATGCACGCCTTGTCCCGTGTGCTCCTCCGCCTCTTCCGCAAGACTCTTTATGCCTGAATTATCAGGCTGAGAGGGCTCTCCCGCAGGCTTTACCGCTATAAGTATATATTTGTCCTCATATAATATTTCCACATAAATCACCTTTTTTATATTAGCCCAAAGGTAAAACCTTGTCAATATTTTAAACAAAGTTTTTTGTACAAGCCCTTAAACTTCGGCAAATTTCATATCGGCTTAACACTATACTTATTTATGTATAAATATATAAAAAGGGAGATTTGACAAATGACAAGCAATACGGGCTTTTTTAAAAAATGGAGCAAAAGCTATGCGCTGACATACGGCGTGATAGCATTCATGCTGGGCAGACTGGAGCTTTTCGGCATAGTAAATCCCATAATAATAGGCTATGTGTCGGTATTCTGCTTTAAATCGGGCTTTTATCCCATACTTATAGCCTCGGCGCTGGGACTTATAAGCATTGCGGAAAAAATGTACAGCGTGAGATATATAATAGCGCTCGGCATAATGTCGGTCATGCATATCGTCGGAAACGACAGATATAAGCAAAGCTGTGTGGGCGGGCTGTCTGCGCTTATAGGCGGGCTTATATTTGCCATGTACTACGACTTTTCTCTCCTTTTTGCCATGCTTGCCGTGGTTGAAGCCGTGCTTGCGGCGGCGCTGAATGTGATACTGCGAGAGAATATAAGCGCGCTGAATGTGATGGACACGGATGCAAGCCGAAACTCGTGCTATGCAAGAGATATACAGAGGATAACGGGAGAAAGGCTCAAAACACTGTCCGCCGCGCTCGAAAGGGCGGCAAAAAGCTGTTCAAAGGCATATATGGCGGCTACGGCTGAAAATGCCGAGGAGGACAAGAGGGAAATATTCGACAGAGTGACGGAAATAAGCTGTAAGGACTGCGCAAATGTAGAGGACTGCTGGAGCAAAAACTGTGTACGTACATATAAGGCTGTATACAATGCCATATCGATATGGCTGGATGAGGGAAAGGCATATAAGGACGCTCTGGGAAGTCTTTTTATGCTGAGCTGTCCGCATCACACCGAGATAACAGCGGCGGCTGACGGCTATGTAAGAATGTACAAGGACAGACGGATATGGCGCGAAAGGATAAAAAACATAAAATATCTAACCTTAAGACAGCTTGCAAATGCGGGCAGAGTGATAGGCGAGCTTAAGGAGAGCATGACAGAAAATATTTTTTCCGACACGGAGCTGAGCACCAAAATATACAAGTCGCTTACCGGAAATATGGTAAAAAGCGTTGCCGCCTTCCACATATCGGACAGACTTGAAATATTTATAACACTTGAGGACTGCCACGGCTGCGATGTGTGCAAAAAGAGCATAATACCAAGTCTTAAGGAGCTTTTGGATATGGACTTTGCAAGGCTTGACGACGACTGCGTGACGGAGGACAAAAGCTGTGTGCTGCATCTTGCGGAAAAGCCCCTTTTAAGGCTGAATGTATATTCCTGCGGCGTGCATAAAACGGACAGCGACATATCGGGAGACAGCTACACAAATATGCCCCTTGAAAGCGGAAAGCACCTTATAGCGCTTGCGGACGGTATGGGGAGCGGCGAAACTGCAAGGGAGGAAAGCGCGGCGTCCATTGAGATGTACGAGGACTTTATGACAGCGGGCTTTGACAGAGAGACCATACTGGAGTCAATAAATTCCGTTCTGCTTATGGACGAGGGAAAGGAATGCTTTTCAACGCTGGATGTGTGTACATTCGATCTGTACACGGGTAGGGCGGAGTTCATAAAGATAGGCGCCGTGTCAACGCTCATAGCAAGGGGCAGAGAGGTGGAAATATTGAAGGCGTCTTCTCTCCCGGTGGGCATATTGGGAGAGGTGGACAGAGAAATATTCACCAAAGAGCTGGCAAAGGGGGATGTGATAGTGATGATGACGGACGGCGTGCTGGATTCATGGGGCGGAGCGCTCAGAAACGAGGACTGGGTGGCAGATATACTCAAAAGGAGAAGGAACAACCACCCCGGCAAGATAGCAAGGAGTATATTGGCAAAAGCGGAGGATAACTGCAAGGGATATGTAAAGGACGATATGACGGTGCTTGTGGCGGTTGTGTGTTAAAAAGGGAGAGCATTTCGCTCTCCCTTTTGCGTGTCGATAAAATCGACACGCTTGAAAGAAATGCTTGCATTTCTTTCAGTTAGACTAATGTAGGAACCAGCCGTGTTTTCTGAATTTTGGTGAATAAATCACCAAAATTACAGAAAAGTTCCTGTCCTCGGAGGAAATGAATTCCTCCTGCGGATTTTAGTCTGCGACGCTTTTTTGATTGTACAAATCATATAACTTTTCGTTTTTTATGTTAAATTGTACTTTTTCGACAGTCTAAAGGGAGAGCATTTCGCTCTCCCTTTTATATGTTTATTTATTCATCCCAATTGTGGTATACATTCTTTACATCGTCGTCATCATCGAGCATATCGAGAAGTCTTGTCATCTTCTTTATATCCTCCTCGTCGGTAAGCTCGGTATAGGTCTGGGGTATCATGGAAACCTCGGCTTCAGCCATTTCTATGCCCGCGTTTTCAAGCGCCTCTCTCACTGCCGAAAAATCCTCGGGAGCTGTTATTATCTCGAAGCTGTCCTCCTCCTCGGATATATCCTCGGCGCCCGCCTCTATAGCGACCATTTCAAGCTCCTCACCGTCAAGCTCGTCGTCCTTTTCGACTATTATCTGACCCTTTTCGTCAAACATAAAGCTTACGCAGCCCGTTGTGCCCATATTGCCTCCGCCCTTTGTGAAAGCGCTTCTGACATTTGCGGCAGAACGGTTCTTGTTGTCTGTGAGCACCTCAACTATTACGGCAACGCCCTTGGGTCCGTAGCCCTCGTAGGTTATGGACTCATAGTTTACGGCGTCAAGGTTGCCCGCAGCCTTCTTTATGCTCCTGTCTATGGTGTCGTTGGGCATATTGTTTGCCTTAGCCTTTGCTATGGCGTCCCTGAGCCTTGAATTGCTGTCGGGATCGGGACCTCCCGCCTTTACCGCAACGGCAAGCTCCCTGCCTATGACTGTGAATATTTTGCCCTTTGCGGCGTCGTTTTTCTCTTTCTTATGCTTGATATTTGCAAATTTGGAATGTCCGCTCATACTGTATTAACCTCCGTTTATATATTACTGAAATCACATTACCCTATATTGTATCATTATTTTAAGTAATTTGCAAGGTCAAAATTACAGATAATAATAATCGCCTGCTTTAAGGCATAGTACAAGCCTTGCGCCCTCTCCCGATCTTATGCTGTAAAGCTTAACACAGTCTGCGCTTTCCTCTCCTATTCCCGCATATTCATAGCCCTGCCGTTTAAGGCTTTCAAGAGCGCTTATAAGCTCATCTATACTATACATAGGCATATACATACCTCCCCCTGTATTATTATTGATATATTACACAAATTTTAGCTCAAAACGCGCTAAAAGTCAATACCGCAAAATGAGGTATGATAACCTTTTTTAGAGGAGGCTTTGGGTTATGATATATGAAAGACTCAGAAATTTAAGAGAAGACAGCGACCTGACACAGGAATACATCGGAAAGCTGCTGAATGTGAGCCAAAGGACATATTCGGGCTACGAAACGGGAGTGCGGGGTATTTCCGTTGAGGCTCTGGGAATATTGGCGGATTTTTACGGCACAAGCGTGGATTATCTGGTAGGCAGAACGGACATAAAGCTGCCCTATCCAAAACCGAAGAATAAAAAAAGCGGATAAAAATCCGCTTTTTTTATTCGCCCGCCTTTACGGGCTTGAATATATCGTCATCCTCGGGGCTTTTATAGCTATGGTATCTTTCAAGCTCCAGCTTATAGAATTCCTCCTGGCTCGATAAAAGCTCCTTTGCGCCCCTCTTGTCTATGTGCTTATAGCTGCCGTCCTTCTGCTGTATTCTCGCCTTTACATTATCCCTGAGAGTGATGTCTATTATCTGCATTACTCTCTTTTTAAGCTCCTCGTCCTCAACGGGAAAGGCGACCTCTACTCTTCTGTCCAGATTTCTGTTCATCCAGTCGGCGGACGAAAGATATATCTTGGAGGAACCGCCGTTCTCAAAATAATATATCCTGCTGTGCTCCAAAAATCTGCCGACTATGCTGCGCACTCTTATGTTGTCGCTCACGCCCGCTATGCCTGTTTTAAGACAGCATATGCCTCTGACTATAAGCTCAATTTTAACTCCCGCCATGCTCGCCTTGTAGAGCGCCTTTATAATGCCTCTGTCCACAAGCGAGTTCATCTTGGCTATTATCATGGCAGGCTTGCCTTCCTTGGCGTTTTTCTGCTCGTGCTCTATATTTTTTATGAACATTTCCCTAAGATCCGTGGGCGCTGCCGAAAGCTTGTTCCATGCGGGATATTTTGAATAGCCCGAAAGACAGTTGAATATGGCGGACACATCGGAGGCTATAGTCTCCTTGCAGGTGAAAAGTCCCATGTCCGTATAAAGCTTGGCTGTCTTGTCATTGTAATTGCCCGTGCCGAGGTGACAATAGCGCACTATGCCCTCCTCCTCGCGCCTTACCACAAGACAGAGCTTGCAGTGAGTCTTAAGACCCACAAGACCGTATATTACATGACAGCCCGCTTTTTCAAGCTTCTTTGCCCAGTTGATATTGTTTTCCTCGTCAAAGCGCGCCTTTAATTCCACAAGCACGGTGACCTGCTTGCCGTTCTCGGCAGCCTCCATAAGTGCCGCTATTATGGGCGAATTGCTCGAAACTCTGTATAGCGTCTGCTTTATGGCAAGCACGCTCTTGTCGCGCGCGGCAAGCTTAACAAAGTTTACAACGGGTTCAAAGGACTGATAGGGATGGTGCATAAGCACATCCTTTTCCTTTATGACCTCAAACATATCCCTGTCCTCGAATTCCACAACGGGCACGGGAGGCATGGGTTTATTGCAAAGCTCCGGTCTGTCGACTGCGGACGGCAGAGTAAACCACACCGTAAGATCGAGAACGGAGGGTACCATATAGACCTCGTGTTCCCTTATTTCAAGTCTTTCGGCAAGGAAGTCAAAGGAATTTTTGCACATATCCTTTTCGGCTTCAAGCCTTACGGGTGCGCCCCATTTCCTCTGCTTGACGGAATCCGCTATCTCCGAAAGCAGGTCGTGTGAGTCCTCCTCGTCTATTTCAAGGTCGGCATTTCTGGTGACCCTGAAGCAGTAGGCTGAAAGTACCTTATGAGCGTTGAAAAGCCTGCCTATATATGTCTTTACTATGTCCTCAAGCATTATGAGCTGTGTTTTGTCATTCTCCGAAGGCAGCTTCACTATCCTCGGCACAACGGAGGGTATCTGAACAAGGGCAAACATATTCTCGTCCTGCTCGTTTTTAAGCTCCGCTATTATGTTGAGGCTGTTATTCGCAAGCAAGGGAAATGGTCTGGAGGTGTCCACAGCCATAGGCGTAAGTATGGGATATAGCGTTGTGTTGAAATAAGTCTTTACAAAGTCCTTCTGCTTTTCGGAAAGCTCATCGGGCTTCACAAAGACTATGCCCTCCTCCTCAAGCCGAGGCAGAAGCGACCTGTTGAGTATGCTGTACTGCTTATGCACAAGGCTGTGCGCCTTTTCGGAAATATGCTTTATCTGCTCGCCTGCGGTCATTCCCGCGGGATCCTTCTTGAGAGAGCCCGAAAACTCCTGAGTTATAAGTCCCGCTACCCTTACCATAAAAAACTCGTCCATATTGGAGGCAGTGATGGCAATGAAATTAAAGCGCTCAAAAAGCGGATGGCTCTTTTCGGTAGCCTCCTCAAGCACTCTTGTGTTGAACTCCAGCCAGCTCAGCTCTCTGTTGTAATAATATTCCTTGTTGTTCAACTCTGCCATCACATTACACTCCTTTTGTTAAGCACGGGCGTAAGTCCGTATACATCCTCGAAAAGCTGTTTGTTCTTGTCAAAGGACCATTTCTCGAGGTCGAGGCTCTTATATGTGGACGCGGTTATTATAAGCCTGCTGTCCTTAAGACTTATGCTAAGCCCCTCTATCTTGCTGTTATGGCTGCGGTAGAGCGAATTGGCAAGCTTAAGTATCGCGCTTAGCTTGCATACGACCACTCTGTCGCTCTCCGAAAGCTTTTTGTAAACTCCGTTGTCCTCATAGGGCATAACATCGCTGTGATAATATGCCACAGCGGCAATGACGCGCTTTTCCCTCTCGTTTATGCCCACTATGTCGAGCCGTCTTATAATATGATAAGAAAGTCTTTCGTGTTCCCTTATATTCACAGCCTTGCCTATTTCCTCAAGCATGGCGGCAAGCCTCAGCATGAGCCTTTCTCTGGCGCCAAGACCGTGGTGCTTTTTCATCTTGTCAAAAACTGCGAGGGCTGCCGAAGCCACTGCCTCGCCGTAATCGGGCTTGAAGCCGAATTTTGTCATTATATTTCTTGCCGATATGACCGAAAATTCGTCGTATTTTTCGGAGAGCTTCTTTGCCTCATCCGGGAAAAGCTGCTCGTAGAGTATGGCGTCGCCCGCAGTGAGTATGGGGGAGATTATATATTTCTCGCTCGTGAACTTGACAAGCCTTGAATATATTATGACTGCGGGGAGTATATCCTCCGCCTTTTCAAGGCTTATGTCGTATTTGTCGGCTATCTCCTCGGGCGTCATATTTTTCATTTCCTTGTAAAGCGACATGAAATCATCCCTTGATATCATATTTATGCCGTCCTTATTTTTAGCTCCGCACATTCTTGAAATGGTGGCTATCTCGTTTCCGCTTATGACGAAGTTTTTGAGCTTTTCGGGCACAAATTCGGAAATAGCCTCCTGGAAGGGATAGAGATATTCCTTTATGACCTGTACATAATTGGCTGTGTTTTCGCGGTAATCATCAAAAAGCTCGGATATGCGCAGAGAGCCTATCTTTATGTTGAGTCCTCCGCCGACCTTGCCGTTTCGCAGCACAAATATGCTTATGTTGCCCGAGCCGAGGTGCGCGATGAGCGTGGACTGCATTTCGTCCTTGTCCAGATGCGCAAGCGTCATTTTGTTTATATATATCTTTTCCTGCGTGTCGTCTATCACCTTGAGGTCTATGCCCGTCTTTACCTTGAGCTGATCGAGTATAAAGTCCCTGTTTCTGCTCTCTCTTACGGCGGTGGTGGCAAGCGCCGTTATGTTCTTTATGCCGTAGGCAAGCGCCGCCTCCTTGTAGCTCAGTATGGTCTCGGCAGTCTTTTCAAGGCTCTCAACGGATATTCTTCCGCTGTGGAAGGTATCCCTGCCCAGCGCAAGCGGATTGGTGACATTTTCCAGTATTTTGACATTTTTCTTGTATCTTTCGCCTATTTTGAGCCTGAGCTCGTTTGACGCTATCTCTATGACCGCAACGCACTTTTTCATGAAGGCACCTCCCTTTGTATATTCTTATATGATCTATAAAATATAAACGGTAAAATTTTGCTCTATAATATAAATATACCACTTTGGGAATTTTAATCAAGAGTAAAATTTCACAATAAGGGCTTTGTATAAAATATTATTGCTTTTTTATATAATAAGTTATATAATATAAAAAGATAAGCTTAAATCGGAGGCATAATATGAAAAAAATAGTTCTTACCGGGGGCGGAACGGCAGGTCATGTGACCCCCAATATAGCTCTTATACCACACCTTAAAGAAGCGGGCTATGAAATATACTACATAGGCAGCAAGGGCGGAATGGAGGAGGAGCTTATAAATAAAACGGGCGTGCCGTACTATGGCATAAGCTCGGGCAAGCTGAGAAGATATCTTGACAAAAAGAATTTCTCCGATATTTTCAGAGTTGTAAAGGGAATATTTCAGGCTAAGAGGCTCATAAAGAAAATAAAGCCCGACGTAGTGTTTTCAAAGGGCGGATTTGTAGCCGTACCCGTTGTTATAGGCGCGGCAATGAACAGGGTGAGAGTTGTCTGCCACGAGTCGGACATAACTCCCGGACTTGCAAACAAGCTGGCTATGCCGTTTGCGACGGCTGTTTGCACCACCTTCCCGGAGGCTGTGAAGCACATAAAGGACAACAAAGGAATATACACGGGAACGCCCATAAGGGATATGCTCTTTGAGGGCGATAGGAAAAGAGGTCTTGAGTTCTGCTCCTTCAGCGGAAACAAGCCCGTGATACTCATAATGGGCGGTTCGCAGGGCTCGGTTAAGGTGAATACGGCAGTGAGGGAGCTTCTGGACAAACTCCTTCCCAAATACGACATAATACATCTTTGCGGAAAGGGAAACATAGACGAAAGCCTCAAGGACAAAACGGGCTACAGGCAGTATGAATATATATCCGACGAGCTTGCCGATATTTTCGCCTGCTCCGACATGGTGATATCAAGGGCGGGATCAAACGCCATATGCGAATTTTTGGCGCTCCACAAGCCCATGCTCCTCATACCTCTGGGCAAAAACGCCAGCAGAGGTGACCAGATATTAAACGCGCAGAGCTTTAAAAAACAGGGCTTTGCGGAGGTGCTGGATGAGGAAAAAATGACAAAGGGCAGTCTTTTCGACACTATAAACAAGGTATATACCGAAAGGGAAAAATATATACAAAGCATGGAAAATTCCCCTGCTTCGCAGGGAATAAAGGCAGTCATGGAAATAATAAGGGCTGCCTCATAAAAAATAAAGGAGGACAAAATTATGAAAAAGCTTATAGCGCTTTTTGCTGCGCTTGTGATGAGCACAACAGCCGTATTTGCGGCAGACGGAGTGAACGTAACGGTAAATGATGTGCCCGTGGATGTTCAGGGCATAATAATCGACGGCAGGACAATGGTTCCCGTAAGGGGAGTATTTGAGGAAATGGGCTATCTTGTAGACTGGGACGCAGATACCAAGACGGCTACTCTTTCAAGAGGAAACAAGTCGGTCGCTGTGCAGGCAGACAGCCCCACAATGCTCGTAAACGACGAAACCACGGTAGAGCTTGAAGTTCCCGCACAGATAGTGGACGGAAGAATGATGCTGCCCTTAAGAGCAGTGAGCGAGGCAGTAAATGCCGAGGTTGAGTGGGACGCAGAGACAAAGACCGCAAAGATAAAGATCCATGTGGGACTTAAGATAGGCGGAGTGCTTAATCTGGATGAGCTCGAAGCAGCTAATGCGGAGTAAGGATTTGTTTTAAACGGGCGTGCATTGTGTCGCCCGAAATAATTGACAAATCGAACTTCTTATCAATGTAGGGGCGAACTGTGTTCGCCCGTGGGCGACTAAAAGTCGCCCCTACAGGCAAGGGCATCGGTTTGCTTAGCTTTCTTCAAACCCCCAAAAGCCCGTCATTATCATTTCCGGAATCAGCCTTTTTTCAGCGAACGGGGAAATCGATAAGACGGGCGAGGGTACACTGCTTAAAACATTATAGCAGGGCGGGAGAATATCGCCCTGCAAGCGGGCGAGCAATGCTCGCCCCTACATTGAAATGTATGCAAATAATTGTAATAAAGCAAAGAATTGACAATATATAAAAATAGGGGCGGGAGTGACCGTCCCGTTATTTTTTGGAGAGGACAAAATGAACAAGAAGCAAAAAGCCATAATTTACATCATAGCGTCTGCGTTCTGCTTTGCGCTCATGAATTGCTTTGTGCGGCTTTCGGGCGATCTGCCGACTGTGCAGAAAAGCTTTTTCAGGAACTTTATAGCAATGCTGACTGCGGCAGGCATATTAATAAAGAGCAAAACGGGCTTTGGCTACAAAAAGGCAGACATTCCCCTGTTATTGATACGCTCCGTTATGGGCACAATAGGTATACTGGGCAATTTCTATGCCGTTGACAGGCTCAATATTTCCGACGCCTCCATGCTGAACAAGCTTTCGCCCTTTTTCGCCATTATATTTTCAATGCTGTTTTTGAGGGAAAAGCCTAAGCTTGTGCAGGCGATAGGCGTTATAACGGCGTTTGCGGGCAGTCTTTTCATAATAAAGCCCACGCTTGACTTTGTTGAGGTCCTGCCCGCTCTCATGGGCACGTTGGGCGGCATAGGCGCAGGCGCGGCATACACGGCGGTGCGCGCACTGGGACAAAGGGGCGTAAAGGGTCCGCTTATAGTGTTCTTTTTCTCGGCCTTCAGCTGTATTGCGGTTCTCCCGTTCGTGCTGACGGGCTATGAGCCGATGAGCCTCGTTCAACTCTGTTTTCTGCTCATGGCGGGACTTGCGGCGGCAGGCGGTCAGTTCACAATAACGGCGGCTTATTCCAACGCTCCCGCAAAGGAGATATCCATATTCGACTACACGCAGATAATATTTGCGGCGGCGCTCGGCTTCTTCCTTTTCGGACAGATACCCGATGTGTACAGCGTGATAGGCTATGTCATAATCTGCTCTGCCTCGCTTTTTCTCTTTGTGTACAACAATAGGGAAAGTTCAAACTAAATTTAACTAAATTTAATTATATTGTAATGTAACAGACAGGTTTTTCTGCTATAATGTAGGGTAGGAAAAAATGACAGGAGAGTGAGAGAGGATGAAAAGGATCTGTTTAAAAATACTGCTTGCGGTTTCGTCGGCTGCGCTGATGTGCATGGCGGCAACAGCAGTAAGCTCCAATGCGGCTACATTCACCGTGAAGAATTATACGCCCACGACTACCGAGATAACTACCGAGAGCACCACGGAGGTGACCACTACGGAGGTCACCACACGCAGAGGCGCTACCGGCACAAGGGCTAAGTCGAAGGGCGACAAGCAGCCCGCTTCCACCACAGTCACAACGGAGAAGCAGACGGAGACCACAACATCGGAGCCGGTCACATTCGACAAGTCGAAGTACGAGGCAGACATTGAGATAACGACCTACGATGTAAAGCAGTACAGCGACGATCCCGTGGATAAAAACGGCAATCCGCTCACAGGCAACGCCCTGGAGGCTTATAATATAGTCAAGAACACCTATAAGGACAAGTGGAGAGCCATAACCGCCCCCGAATACAGGGAGGAGGTCATATATAACGACGCCGACAGGACCGTGCGCGAAAAAAGCTTTAGATTTGAAAACAACGATATTTTCAGCATGAAGAGATATACCTTCAATTCATCAAACGAGGAGAGGTACAAGGAAAGCATAGTGCTGCCCGGCTCACAGTTTGAAATGAGATATGTCGATCCCGACACGGGCGAATGGTATATGTCGCAAAATCCGCTGAATGTAAAAAAACAGACTCTCTTCATAAATACGGACAGGGGCGCCATAGTGCTGAGCGTACCCGCAGTATATACAAACAACAAATTCAGCAACAACACGGAGGAATACAATCCTCAGCTTGAGGAGCCTGTGACCGTGACGGTGGATCCCAACGCGGACACCGTGACAATAGAATACAGCTTTCCCAATGATCCGGGCTATGTGGGCGAGATATGGTACCTGCTCTCTACGGAGCACAGCCTTTCGGACTGGAACAATATAAATCACTTCAATGTGCTCTATCAGGAGCTTTGTGTGGACAGGAGATTTTCATGGGACGGCTACTACTTTGCGGCACCCTCAAACTATATACCCTACAGCCCCACGATGCTCTACAGGCATCCGTCAAACTATGTGGGAGCAAGCTTTGCAAGATACGGCGATTTCCTCGCCGCATACGATCTGGGCTATGTGTTCACATATATATGTATGCAAAATCAGAACGAAAAGGGCTATTGGGCAACGGGTCCCAAGTCAAACTGGCTTGCAGAGGACTTCAATATAGGCGCAGACTTTTATGACACAAGGTTCAACACGGACTTTGCCACAAACCTCATAAACGCCTACAAGAGATACAACAACGAGGATTTTCTCATGGCGGTGTGCAGATATGCCGAATACTATATAGACCACGCCACCGAAAATCACTATGATACAAAAAACGGGGGATGGCTCGTAGAGGACTACGGCTATGAATACGAACACAACAGAACTCATGTTTCGCTCAATCATCAGCTGGCGGAAATGAATTTGCTCTATACGCTTTATCAGACCACAAGAGAGGAGAAATATAAGGAATATGCCGACAAGATGCTTCTTGCCATAGAGGACACAAGAGATCAGTGGGTGCTTGCAAGCAACAACCTCAACTATGCTCTCTACTACATGGCAGGAACAAATCCTATGGTAGATTATCCTTATCTTACCTACAACGACCTTTTTGACGCACAGGCCATACACAATGCAATATACGGCAAGGATAACGATGTTTTAGCCTACCTTATGAGCTGCAAGATGGACTGGATGATCAAAAACAATGTGACCGGATATAAGACCGAGTAAGGAGTGATCCGCATGGCTAAGACCAAAAAACACGAGCTTGCAAAATGGATATTGGCAGCCGATCTGGGAGGCATAAGCGCAGTGCTTATGTTTCTGGAATTCAATGTTCCTTTTATTCCCTCGTTTTTGAAGCTGGACTTTTCCGACCTTGCAGTCGTGCTGGGAGGGCTTATAATAGGGCCGCTTCAGGGCGCTTTCATAGCGCTTGTGAAGGTTACGATACATCTTTTCCTTAAAGGCTCCGCAACGGGCGGAGTGGGAGAGCTTGCAAATGTTATAAACAGTCTTTGCTATATGCTCACAACCGTATTCATATACAAAAAAACGCGCACAAGGCTCGGCGGACATACGGGACTTATAGCGGGCACCGTGATGACAAGCATCGTTGCCACGGTGGTCAACTATTTTGTCATTTTCCCGATATATCAGCTAAGAATGGGATATTCCGCAGAAGAATTGATAAGCCTGAGCGCAAATGTAAATCCTTATATAACAAGCCTCGGCGGTCTGGCAATAGCCGCCGTGCTGCCGTTTAATGTGTTCAAATATATAATAATATCGCTTATGACGGGACTGCTTTATAGGAGGCTTAACTTGTTTGTGAGGAAGTACATATATTGACCCTTCCACCGTCTAACGACGGTCCCCCCTTCCCTTAGCCCTAACGGGCTAAAGGACGGCTTACCTAGCAGTAAAATTATTTTGCCCGGAGGGCGCAACACTATAAGGCGTCCTTGCGAAATCAGCACTTTCGGCTTCGCCGAAAGCCGCCGCCCTGTTTTGCTGTCCTTATCAGTCAAGGGGGACTGTCCTGCGCAGCCGGGACTGTCCCCAACTTTAGGCGGCGTCTAAGTGTATTTTGTAAACAAAATACAATGATAAATCTTTCGGTGCAATGCAGGGAAGCTGTCAGCCATAATAATGGCTGACTGAAGGGTAAAAAATAATTTATCAACAAGTAAAAAACCGCACGATGTGCGGTTTTTTTATTATCCTATTCTTTCAAATTCCGTTGTCATGAGGAGGTTGATATAATCCTCAACGGGTATGGGCTTGCTGAAATAATAGCCCTGAACATACTTACAGCCTACATTTCTGAGGAAATTGACCTGTTCCTCGGTTTCAACGCCCTCCGCAAGCATGGGTATCTCAAGCATATTTGCCATATCCACAACAGCCTTTATTATCTTGGCGCCCTTTTCTGTATATATGGATGAAAGGAACTTCATATCCAGCTTAAGCATATCTATATCCATATCCTTAAGAGTGTTGAGCGAGGAATATCCGCTGCCGAAGTCGTCCATTTCAACCCTGTAGCCCGTGCCTCTCAGCTCATCTATGAAGCTTGCCATTATCTTGGGCTGCTCTACATAGAGCGACTCCGTTATCTCAAGCCTTAAAGCCGAAGGCGGGAGCTGATAGCTCTCTCTTGTGTCGTTAAGCCCTACAATAAGGTCGGGTCTGTATATATCCGCTCTTGAAAGATTGATGGCAATTGACGGGGGCAGATCTCCGGAGAATGTTTCCCGAAGCAAGCTCATTATACGGCATGCCTCATTTGCTATATAAGCGTCCAGCTGCGGTATAAGTCCGTTCTGCTCCAACACGGGTATAAAGTCGGCAGGCGATATGATGCCCTTTTCGGGATGTATCCACCTTGCAAGAGCTTCGGCTCCCGCTATCCTGCCCGTGTAAATATTGTACTGGGGCTGGAGATACATCTGGAACTGACCCTCCTTGAGAGCATTGTGGAACTCGTTGAGCACCTCCTGTGTCTTTATGAGGTTGGCTCTTATGCCGTCGTCATACATACAGGACGCTACATTGCCCTTCTTAGCTCTGTTGAGCGCAAGCTCCGCTCTGTCGCACATTGTGGTGACGGGCATATTCCTGTCGGATATCTTATATATGCCTGCGCAGAGTATTATCTTGTAATCCGATGTGAAATTCTTGACGCTTGTTTCAACAAAATCCGTGATGATGTCTATCTGTGAAAGCGTCTTTGGACTGTAGCAGGCAACGAAGTCGTCTGCGCCCAGATAACCGCATACTCCGCCAAGCTCATCTATCTTGCCTCTGAAAAGCTGACCTATATATTTGAGAAGCTCATCGCCCTTGGATCTGCCGTAAAGCTCATTATATACCTTGAAGTTGTTTATATCCCTCACAACTATATAATAGTCCTTGTCGGGATTTTCATTGAGGAGCTTTTTAACGGCTATGCAGAAGCCGTTGAGATTTAAAAGTCCCGTGCGGTCGTCTATATGCGCCTTTTCAAGAAGCTCCTGTTGGAACTTCTCTCTTCTGCCGATATAGTCGGTCACTATTTTCTTTATCCTGCTGTCATCTCCGAGCTTGAGAAGCTCCTCTATGACAATTTTGTCCTTGTTCTCAACTCTATCCGTTATGTCCTTCTGGGAGTAGAGTATGAGCATTTTATCCTTGTCAAAATAGGAATATCTGTACTTCTTGTACTTTGTGATGCCTATTGTGGTGACCTCTCTGCCCGTTACCTCGTACAAGGCCTTGTCCTCAAGCTCTTTGATTATTGTCTTGAGCGAAAGTCTGTCTCTTAGGTACTCCCTGTCCTCATCTATGAGGAGAGTTCCCGTATAGCGTATGACCTCGGCTTCATAGTCGGGACATTCCAAAACATTGTCCCTACCGTATGCCGACGAATCCTTTATTATGGATTTATTATGCCTTGCGTCTATGCAGGCTATGAAGTCGTATTCGTGAGCGACCTCCTTGGCTATTGCAAGCGAAAGGAGCCTGTCGCTTGTAATATCCTTGAAGTATATGAATGCCTCTATATCCTTTGTGGTGGGGTTCTTTCTGAGGTTTACGGTTATAAGTCCCCAGAAGCCCGACGAGCTTTCATCCATAAACTCAAAGTAGTGCTCCAGCTTGAACTTCTTTTCGCCCTTCTTATACTTGCTCAGAAGCACCTCTTTGTTGAATATGCCTCTTAAAAACCTGCTTGTTTCGGGGCTGAGATACTTGTCAAACATAAGGGGCAGAGCATCGTCAAATGAAATATTGACGCTGTCGCCTATGATGGCGTCGCCCTTGTTCCAGCCTACCACTCTGTACTTTGTGACATTCAGCTCGCAAAAGGCAAGCACGCTCTCGGACATTGAGTTCCTGTACTTAAGCTCCTGCTGATAGCGTTCCTCAATGACCGTCTCGGCAAGCTTACGCTCCGTGATGTCAAAGAAGGTGGTGTATATATATTCATTGCCATCCTCCACAGAAGCGCTTATCTGATCCACAACATAGACCACTCTGCCGTTCTTGGCTATGATACAGTATTCGTTCTTAGCCATAGAGCCGGATTGGAGCTGATTGTCAACGGAGCGCATTATCTCGGCTGCCTGACCCGGAGAAAGGAGCAGAGAAAATCTGTTCTGCTTAAGCTCCTTGAATTCTTCGGGAGTGTAGCCTATCATTTTGTAGAAATTGCTGTTTGCCTCCACAACCGTCCAGTATTCGTCTCTTTTGCACTTTATGTAGCCGCAGGTCATCATATCCACGGTGTCATCGTAGCGCATTTTAAGAAGCTTGTTCTCGGTTATGTCCTTTGCGCAGAGCACAATTATTTTCTTGTCAAATACGGATGTTATGCTCTTTTTGACATTGAATATCTTGTTGCCGAGCTGTTTTTCGTATTCTATGGCGCTGTTTTCACTGCTTTCCACGGATTCGGTATTGCAAAAATCGCACACATTGTCGCTGCCGAAAAGCACCTCGTGGCACTTAAGCCCCGTAACGGGCTTATTTTTCAGTCCGAAATACTCCTTGAAGCTCTTGTTGGCATATACTATGTCCTTTGTGTCATAGTCTACGACATAAACAAGCTCCTCGACGGTATCCAAAAGCTGTCCGTAGCTTCTTAAAAATTCGTTGCTGCCGTTTTCGAGAGATTTCATTATTTTCTCTGTAATTATGCTGTAGTATTTTTCCTTTTCGGGAATTTCTCCACTTTCCTTGCTTTTAACCATAATAAAGCCTCCTTGATCCCTGCCCGAAGACCTCCCAATGCTCCGCGGCAGTATGGTGTAAAAGTTAAAAAACATTATATTCCCCCTATAATATAATAGTTTTACACATTTTCAGCATATTTACAATAGTTAAAATAACCAATAATATAAAAATATTTTGTGTATTTTTCCTATTTTTATTATAACTTTTTAATTATATGGCGAAAAAAAGACCCTTCCGTCAATCCTTTCGGATTGACACCTTCCCTTTGCACCACAAAGTTTTATGTAGACATAGCCCCCTCAGTCGCCCTTCGGGCGCCAGCTCCCCCACAGGGGCGCCGAGAGGTAACGGTCAGCCCCAAAGTCTTGGCTCCCCCTCTATTCAGCACTTTTGCTCCGCAAAAGCAAGGCTACGCCTTGGCGAATAAGTCTTTTCACTGCAATGGGGGAGCTGTCATTTGAATCGGAAAGATTAATCCGACGATACGAAGTATCGCTTTCCCGAAGGGAAAGTTCTGATATGCGTTAGCCTGACTGAAGGGGTATGCTTTGTATGCAAAAAATCATACAACAAGTATTTTATTGACACAAAAAATGTACGCAATGTTGCGCACATTTTAGTATTTGCTCAAAATTTTACACCCTCTTGCTATCGCTATAGACATTACAGCACTTTCCGCCGACGCTTTTTGAAAGATAGAGCATTTCCTCCGCCTCATGGAAAAGTATGCCGTAGTCCTTTCTTTCCTCATCCTTCATATGTATGGATATACCCGCGCTGCAATAGCACATACCGCCCGCTATATCGGCAGAACGCTCCTTGAACGCCTTTTGTATCTTTCGGGCGACAGACTTTATTTTTTCGGGGCTGTAGTCAAACTCCATGACTATGCAGAATTTATCTCCGCCTATCCTGCCCAAATGCGCCTTGTCATCCATTTTTTCTTCCATTATGGCGCTTAGGAGCACAAGCAGCTCATCACCCTTTTTAAAGCCAAGAGTGCTGTTTATGGTCTGAAAATTGTCTATATCGAAAAGCAAAACAGCTGTGTTGTACTTTGAAATGGCTATGTATACCCTTGAATATATATCAAAGGCGCGCCTGTTGAGCACATGACAGAGAGGATCGACTATGTTCATATCCTTGTACATGGTGCGGTTCCTGTAGTTGGTGACGCGCAGAGAAAGCACGCTGAAGCTCACCACAACGGCAAGTATGCAGCCCGTAAGGCTTGAAAAAACATCTCTTTTGAACACGGCGTCATCCTTGCAGATATATGCAAGTATCAAAAACGCCGCCTCGCCGCCGAATATGAGCGCAAGGGATGTTCTTGCCTTCATAATGAGTATAACGGGTATTATGGTGAACACAAGCGAAACAAAAACCTGATCCAGATTGGGATAGGGAAAGGCGCAGATGGCTATTGCCGAGGCAAGCATACCCAGATCGAACATAACGCAGAGCACATCGGAATGCTCGGCAGCCATGACCTTATTCTGCTTTACCATAGCCATTATAAGACCGAATGCCGCAAAAAACAGCGCTGCGCCCACATGGTAAACGGTAATGTCCCAGTTCTCCACAAGCATACCCGTAAGCGCCGAGCAAACTATAATGGTTATCACCGCTATCCACGAGAGCGTGGAAAGATTGGCTATATTTTTCTGTGCTATGTCGTGCTCCTCTTCCTCAAAATATCTTTTTTCGTCCTTAAGCCAGCCGGATACGACCGCCGGAACATTTTTGACAGTCATTATATTCAACTCCTCTTTTATAAAACAAACACTTTCAGACCCCTTTTATTCTATATATTTCATTATATAGAAAAATATACAAAATGTCAATTGTGCATAAAATTAAAAATAAACCTTTCTTTTAACGATAATATAAAAATTTATCTTGTATAAATCGGAATTTAGGTATATTATTATAGTAAAAGAAAACTGAAAGGAAATAAAGACATGGCTAAAAAAGTTATTGCAGTGCTTTTCGGCGGACAGTCCTCCGAGCACGAGGTATCAAAGGTGAGCGCAGCCACCGTTATATCAAAGATAAATCAGGACAAATACACGGTCATACCCGTATACATCACAAAGGACGGACATTGGCTTTTGTATGACGGACCTATAGAGAGCATACAGAGCGGCAGCTGGGAAAAATATGCCACTACCGCCATATTAAGTCCCGACGCAACGCACAAAGGCTTGTTGAGGATAGTGGGAGATAAGCTCAAGCTCATACCCATAGATCTTGTGTTCCCCGTTCTGCACGGAGCAATGGGCGAGGATGGCACTATACAGGGACTTCTGGAGCTTGCAAAAATACCCTATGTGGGCTGCGGCGTGCTCAGCTCGGCTGTCAGCATGAACAAGGCATACACAAAGATAATAGCGGAGAGCATAGGCATAGAGCAGGCAAAGTATACCGTCATATATAGGAGCGAGGTTGAAAACACCATTGAAGAATGCATAGACAGAGCCGAGAGCATATGCGGTTATCCCTGCTTTATAAAGCCCGCCTGCGCAGGATCAAGCGTGGGTATAACAAAGGCGCACAACAGAGATGAGCTTGTGGACGGTCTGTGGATAGCGGCTAAGGAGGACAGGACGATAGTTGTGGAGCAGAACATAACGGGACTGGAGCTTGAATGCGCCGTGCTCGGAAACGGCGATGTCAAGGCGGCAGCCGTGGGACAGGTGCTTGCGGCGGCGGAGTTCTATGACTATGACGCAAAGTACAACAACAAGGAGTCCAAAACGGTCATACCCGCGCCCATACCCGATGACAAGGCGGAGGAGATAAGAAGTCAGTCGGTAAGGATATTCAAGGCGCTTGACGGCAAGGGACTTGCAAGAGTGGATTTCTTCCTTGAGGAAGGCGGAAGGATAGTTTTCAACGAGATAAACACTCTCCCCGGTTTCACTCCCATAAGTATGTATCCCATGCTTTTCAACGAGGTGGGACTTAGCACGGAGGAGCTTGTAGACAAGCTTATAGAGCTTGGCTTCAGCAGAAATGAGGACTGAAAAAATGGACAAACGACCAATAGGCATATTTGATTCGGGCGTAGGCGGACTGACCGTTGTGAAGCAGATAATAAAGATGCTGCCCGAGGAGGATATTATATATTTCGGAGATACGGCGCGCGTGCCATACGGCGCAAAGAGCAAGGCTACCGTCACAAAATTCTCCGAGCAGATAATAAGATTTTTAAAGACCAAAAATGTGAAGGCTATAGTGATAGCCTGCAACACGGTAAGCTCCAACTGCTACGAAAGCCTTTCGGAGACCTTCCCCGAGCTGCCCATAATAGAGGTGGTGACATCGGGCGTGGAGACCTGCATAAGCGTTACCAAAAACAAGAAGGTGGGGCTTATAGGCACGCAGGCGACAGTCAGCTCCGGCGCATACGAGAGAAGGCTCAAAAGAGCCGACAGCGAAATAGAGGTATACAAAAAAGCCTGTCCGCTGTTTGTGCCTCTTGCGGAGGAGGGCTGGACCAACAACGAGATAGCGCGCCTGACGGTAAAGGAATATCTCAGCGGACTTGTGGAAAAGGGTATAGATTCGCTCATTCTGGGCTGCACCCACTACCCCATATTAAAAAGCTGCATAGGCGAATTTGTGGGCGAAAATGTTACCATAGTCGATCCCGCAAAGGTCACGGCGCAGAAGCTCAAGGAATTCCTCGCCGAACACGATATGCTATCGGGCAATACCTCGGAGGGCAAGAGAGAATTTTATGTAAGCGACGATTATGCAAACTTTGACACGATGTGTTTAATAGTGCTTTCATCGCCGTGCAGGGCGGAGAAGGTGGATATTGAGAAGTATTGATAAATACGGCAGAGGGTCAATAGACCCATACTGCCGTATTTCTTTCTATATTGTCATAAAACCACTTCGCGTCCTCAACGCTCATGCGGACGCAGCCGCCGGAGCTTTTTCTGCCCAGCGTGGGATCGGTTATATTGCCCTCTCTGTCCATAGCTACCGAGTGAAAAAGATAGCTCCCGTTAAATCTCATCCAATATTTTGCCCCGCTTTTAAGCCTTTCGGAATAAAATCTCTCGCCCTTATCCCCCGTTTCAAAGCTTCCCCGCGTGGTGGGCGTTTTGTTTCTGCCCGTGGAGCAGACTATTCTTTTTTCTATCTCCCTTTTTCCGTTCTCTCCCTTAAGCACATACACACGCTGTCTGTCTATATCCACCCACACAACATGGGGCGTCCTGCTTTTAAGAGCGGAATTGGCATAGTCCGTTATGACCTTGTCGCTGAGCTGCGCCGTATTCGTAGGTCTGTCGGGCGGGATATCGAGGCATACGCCCTTCACCCAGCCCATGCTGTTTTTGTGGCGTATATAATACCACCTTGCGCCTATATCCCGCAGTATCTCGACCTTTGCGCCCGAAATAATGAGATCCGTAGCCTTGCCGTCCACAGATTCATACATAACCGCGCCCTTGGGCACATTCGCCATAACGACCGAGGGACGGAAAATATCGGGCACAGTGCTTGCCCGCGCATAGGTATTGCGCAGTATGACAAGCGCAAGACTTACGGCAATTATGCCCGCGCCCGCAAAAATATAGCCTTTTTTCATATTATCACCTCTTAATATATTATTTTTGCCAACTGCGGTTTATAAATACCCATATATGTTTTTTTGATATATATTTTATATTTTTATTGCAATATTTTAATTTTAGTGTAAAATTAGAATATAGAGTTGAAAAACCGTTTACCGAAAGGACAAAAATATGAAAAAAATAGCGTATAAAAACTGCGGTATACTTATAATAGGCTCGGGCATAGGCGCGCTTAGCGTTTCATCGGAGCTATGCAAATTTCACAAGAAGGTGACAGTCATAACAAAGGGACTCAGAAAGGCGTGCAATTCCTCGCTGGCGCAGGGAGGAATATCCGTTGCGCTCTCCGAAAACGACAGCGCCAAGCTGCACTTTGAGGACACCATGGAGGCAGGCTGTAACCTTAACGATGCGGACGCCGTGATGAAGCTCGTTTCGGAGGCTCCGCAGGTCATACTGGACTTTATAAAAAGCGGTATGGAGTTTGACAGGGACGAAAACGGCGCTCTATGCTTCGGCAGAGAGGGCGCGCACAGGATAAACAGGATAGTTCACGCAGGCGGCGACAGAACTGGATTGAGAGTGGTGGAGCAGCTTTTGAGGAACATCACATCGGATGTTACCATAGAGCAGAACGAAATGGCTCTGGAGCTTATAGCAAGGGACGGAAAGTGTGCGGGAGTGCTGGCAAGAAATTCAAAAACAGGCGAAATAACAGCCTACAAGGCGGACTGCACCATATTGGCAACGGGCGGTATAGGTCAGCTGTACCCCTCCACATCAAACGACGCCACAATAACGGGCGACGGCATAGCCATGGCATACAGAGCCGGATGCAGGCTTAAGAATCTGGAGTTTATACAGTTTCACCCCACAATGCTCACAATAGACGGCAAGGCTTACGGGCTTGTATCGGAGGCTGTGAGGGGCGCGGGCGGCGTGCTCATAAACGACAGGGGCGACAAAATAATGGAAAATGTACACCCCATGAAGGACCTTGCGCCGAGGGATGTTGTGGCAAGAGAGGTGTACGCCCACTACCTCAAGGGCGAGAAAATATATCTGGACATATCGGCAATCGAGGACTTCAGCGAGAAATTCCCCACGGTAACGCAGATATGCGAGGAGCACGGCGCAGATATAAAAAGCGGAAAAATACCCGTTGCTCCGGGCGCTCACTTCCACATGGGCGGAGTTGAGGCGACAACGGAAGGCATAACGAACATAGAGGGACTTTTTGCCGTGGGCGAGACTGCTTGCACAGGCGTTCACGGCGCAAACAGACTGGCAAGCAATTCGCTTCTGGAAGGGCTTGTTTTCGGCAAGCTTCTGGCTGACTACATAGTGAATAATCCGCAAAAGGGCGCGGACATAACGCCCGAAATACCCGAAACAAGGCTCGGCAAGCTCCCCTCAAAGGCGGAGATACAGTCCAAAATGATGGAATTTCTGGGAATCGTAAGACACAGCGAGGATATGAAGAAGGCTATAGGCTGGTTTGAGCAGTTCTCGCCGGACGGGAAATTCGGCAGGATAGATGTTGTAAATACCGACGACGAGAGCATAGAAATATACAATATGCTTACAACAGGCTGGCTCATAGCTAAAGCCGCCGCCGAGAGGAAGGAAAGCGTCGGGGCGCATTATGTGGAGTAGTTTACTCAATGAAAAAACAACAAGACTTGCAAGCAAGTCTTGTACCCTACCACCGCAAGCGGTCCCCCTCCCCTGAAAGGGGAGGCAAGAATTTTGGGTTTTCTTACTCTCGGCTCCCCTACGGGGGAGCTGTCAACTCAAAGAGTTGACTGAGGGGGTCACCGAAAAAGATAATTAATCATATTAGGCATGATATTACTAATAAAAAAAAGAACCTTGCGGTTCTTTTTTTATTTCAAATTATTAAAGTGCAGCCTTTGCCTTATCCACAAGAGCTGTGAATGCAGGCATATCGTTGACTGCGAGTTCTGCGAGCATCTTTCTGTTGATGCCTATCTCTGCCTTCTTAAGACCGTTCATAAGTCTGCTGTAAGAGATGTCGTTCATTCTTGCGGCAGCGTTTATTCTTACTATCCAAAGTCTTCTGTAGGCTCTCTTGGTCTGCTTTCTGCCTGCGAAGCTATGAGCCATAGCCTTCATGACAGACTGCTTTGCTACTCTGTACTGCTTGCTTCTTGCGCCGTAGTAGCCCTTTGCCATCTTTAATACTTTCTTATGTCTTTTGCGTGCATTGAGCGCACCTTTTACTCTAGCCATTTATAGTGTCCTCCTTAGATATATGGTAATTCCTTCTTCATGACCTTAACATTGGTGGGGTCTACAAGAGTAGCCTTTCTGAGGTTCCTCTTTCTCTTTGTGTTCATCTTTGTCAAGATGTGCTGTTTGTTGGCCTTAGTTCTCTTGATCTTACCTGTACCTGTGATAGACACGCGCTTTGCAACGGCCTTTCTTGTCTTTAATTTAGGCATTTTAACATTCCTCCCGAAAAAAATTTAATTAGCTTTGGGACCTAAAAACATAGCCATAGTCCTGGCCTCCATTTTAGGCTCCTTTTCAATTTGACCAAACTCCGAAACCTGTTCGGCAAAGTCTCTCATTATCTGAGCAGCAGTCTCCTGGCGCGCAAGCTCACGGCCTCTGAACCTGATGCTTACCTTAACCTTATTGCCGGCTTTAAGGAACTTCACAGCATTCTTCACCTTTACCTGGACATCGTGAGTGTCGATATTCGGAGAAAGCCTGACCTCCTTGGTCTCGACAGTTTTCTGCTTCTTCTTGGCTTCCTTTTCCTTCTTGGCAAGGTCAAATTTGTACTTGCTGTAGTCCATAATTTTGCAAACAGGCGGTTTTGCCTGGGGTGATATCTTAACAAGGTCAAGATTTTTGTCATCTGCAAGCTTCTGAGCCTCCTTGGCAGTCATTATGCCTATCTGCTCGCCTGTTTCGCTGATAAGACGAATTTCCTTATCTCTTATCTGTCCGTTGATCATTAAATCGGTAATAGTAGCACCTCCCAATAAAAAATACTGCTGCTTGAATGATTATTGCTCCCGGGAAAATAAAAAAAGCAGACAAAGTCCGCTCGTATTCCCGCAAATTTGCACATATAGCAAAAAATGTCAGACCTCAAAGCACGGTAGCCGTAAGGTGAGAAGTGGAGCTTCTTCTTTGATAACAGATGTTATTTTAACATAATATGGTGTGTTTGTCAACCGGTTTTTTTCAAAAAGGCTCGGAAATAAATTTATAAGAAATAAAATCGGGGGGAAGATGGTTTAAGACCGTCCTAAAGTATATCTTAAAATGCATTGAAAATGAGGAAATTTTTATGACAAAAAAGAGCGGAAAATCCGCTCTTTTTTATGCTTATATTTAAGCCTCGTATTTTATTATAGCGCCTCTTGGGCATTCGCTCACGCACTTGCCGCACTGAGTACACTTGCTGTAGTCTATCTTGGCTATCTTTGCGGGAGGTACGAGATTGCCTATGGTCTTCATCTCTATAGCCTCGGAAGGACAGCCCTTTGCGCACTTGCCGCAGCCTATGCAGGCAGTCGTACAAGCCTTCATAGCCACAGCCGCCTGATCGAGTGAATTACAGGTCACTCTCACGAGCTTATCATAGGGCACAAGCTCTATGAGGCTCTTGGGACAAGCCTTTATACAAGCTCCGCAGGCAACACATTTGTCCTTATCCACAACGGCTACGCCGTTCACAACATGGATAGCGTCGAACGCGCAGGCAGCAACACAGCTTCCGTCACCCAGACAGCCGTGCGCACAAGCCTTATGTCCGCCCGAAACGCTTGCCTCAAAGCGACAATCGTCTGCGCCGTAGTATTCATATCTGGACTTTGCCTTGTCGCAGTCGCCCTGACACTTCACAAAGGCAGTCATCTTTTCGGCAGAGCCTGCCTCAACTCCCATTACCTCGGCTACCTTGCCCGCTACGCCTGCTCCGCCTACGGGACAGGCATTGACGGGAGCCTCGCCCTTTGCTATTGCCTCGGCAAGAGCATCACAGCCCGCAAATCCGCAGCCGCCGCAGTTTGCGCCCGGCAGACACTCTCTTATGAGAGGCACCTTGGGGTCCTGCTCTACCTTGAAAATGATAGAAGCAAAGCCGAGAACTATACCGAAAATCACGCCCATACAGCCTAAAACAAGTACGGGAAATAAAATTGCATTAATATCCATTTTAAACCCTCCTTATCAAAGCATGCCCGAGAAGCCCAAAAAGGCAATAGACATAAGACCTGCAGTTATGAGTGTGATGGGGAAGCCCTGAAACGGCTTGGGGATAGGACACTTTTCGAGTCTTTCTCTTACGCCCGCAAAGAGTATGATCGCAAGAGCGAAGCCTACAGCGGCGCCTACGCCGTTTACAAGCGACTTAATAAAGCCGAAGTTGCTTTCCATATTTGTTACGGTAACACCGAGCACCGCGCAGTTTGTGGTTATAAGGGGAAGATAAACGCCGAGCGCCTGATAGAGCGAGGGCGAACTCTTCTTTATAAACATCTCAACAAACTGAACGAGCGATGCAATAATAAGTATGAAGGCTATGTTGTATAAATAAGAAAGGTTCATGGGAACCAGCACGAAGTTATAAACAAGCCATGTTGCGGCAGATGCAAGAGCTATTACGAATATAACAGCAACGCCCATGCCCGCAGCAGTTTCCACCTTCTTGGACACGCCGAGGAACGGACAGATACCTAAGAATTTGGAGAAAATAAAGTTATTGACGAATATAGCCGCCATTAAAGTTACAAATAAATCCATTCTCTGTCCACCTCCTATTTCCTATTTCTTACAAGATTGACAAGTACCATGAGGAAAGCAAGAGTGATGAATGCTCCCGGAGGAAGTATCATGAGCAATGTCTTGCAGCTCTCGGGAAGGATAGCGATGTTGAAAAGGCTGCCGTTGCCGAGAAGCTCTCTTACTGCGCCGAGCACCGTCAATGCAAGCGTAAATCCAAGACCCATGCCTATACCGTCGAAAAGCGAAGCTATGGGGCCGTTCTTGCCCGCATAAGCCTCTGCTCTTGCAAGTATGAGGCAGTTAACAACTATAAGGGGGATGTACACGCCCAGACTTGCGTCAAGGGTGGGCACAAAGCCCTTCAAAAGCATCTGTACTATTGTAACGAAGGATGCTATGACTACTATATAACAGGGTATTCTTACACTGTCGGGTATTATCTTTCTTATAAGTGAAATAACAAAGTTAGAGCAGATAAGGACCGCTGTTGTGGAAAGACCCATACCTACGCCGTTTATAGCCGATGATGTAACGGCAAGCGTGGGACACATACCTATTACCTGTACAAAGGTAGGGTTTTCATCAATTATACCATTTTTGATTATCTTAACGGGATTCATCAATCAGCCCCTCCTTCCGCATAGTTTTCAGTGATGTAGCTTATTGCCTCCGTAGCGGCTGCCGCAACGGCTCTTGAAGTGATGGTCGCGCCCGTGAGCGCCTCTATCTCTCCGCCGTCCTTTGTTACCTTGACCTCGCCGCTCTTGCCCGCAAACTGTGAGTAGAAGCTCTCCTTTGCGGCATTTGCGCCAAGTCCCGGAGTTTCGTTAGAGCAGTTGACTATGGAAAGACCGGTGATAGTTCCCTCAAGGTCTACGCCGTACATAAGCTCTAGGCCTGCGCTGAAGCCCTTTGTGTTTATGGCAACGGCATAGCCTATGGCGTTGCCGTCGGAGTCAAGCGCGGGAGTTACGGTAGTGATGCTGCCCTCGTTGACCTCCGTTTCCTCGCCGAAGCTTGCGGCATCGGGAAGGACTGCCGTCATACTTTCCTGCTTTGCCTTGTCGGACTGCTCCTGAATGGGCGCGGCAGTTATCATATTGACATAGCCCAGAAGCGCTGAAGCAATAACGCATATAATGAGAAGTACCGCAGCGGGTTTTACTATATTCGACATATTACTTCACCTCCTTGACTTTAACGGGCTTTACATAGCCGAATTTCTTAGGCGTTGTCCATCTGTCGATAAGAGGAACGCAGAGGTTCATAAGAAGTATCGAATAGGATACGCCCTCGGGATAGCCGCCGAAAACTCTTATGAGCACAGTTATAAAGCCGCAGCCGAAGCCCATTATAAGCTGACCCAGAGGAGTAACGGGCGATGAAGCGTAGTCAGTCGCCATAAAGAAGGCGCCGAGCATAAGTCCGCCGAAGAATATCTCGGTGTAATCCCTGCTTACCGCTCCCTCAACTCCGCAGAGCTTGAGTATATATGTGAACACAAGCACGGTGCCTATGTATAAAACGGGTATCCTCCAGGATATTACCTTCTTATATATAAGGTAAAGACCGCCTACTATAAGCGCAATGGCGCAGGTCTCGCCTATCGTTCCGCCCGTGTTGCCTATAAGACCCTGAACGAGCGTTGCGCCGTAGCTTCCGCCCTCCTTCATGGAGGCAAGGGGGGTTGCGTAGGTCTCAGCCTCAGCCATGAAGTTTGTAGCCTTGAATGCGGCGCCCGTCATAAGTGTGGGATACGACGCAACCAAGAAGGCTCTGCCCGCAAGAGCGGGGTTTATGAAGTTCTGACCCAGACCGCCGAATATCTGCTTAGCAATCACTATTGCAAAGCCTGCGCCCACTATGGGCATAACAAATATTGCGATGGGGTGCTCGCTGAAGGACAGAGCAGGCATATTGAGCGCAAGCAGAAGTCCTGTGATGACTGCCGAAAAGTCCTTTACAGTGTTGGGCTTTTTGGCTATCTTATTGTAGAGCGTTTCCCACAAAACGGCTGCCAGTATGGAAACGGCTACCATTATTGCGGCGGTAACGCCGAAATATACTATACCCATGACCGTTGCGGGCACAAGGGCAATAACAACATCTCTCATAACGCCGGAAACGGTCTCCTTAGAGCGGATATGAGGAGATGATGAAACCATTAAATTGTCATTCATTATTCCGTCCTCCTTTATTTCTTTCTCTTAGAAGCCATTACCTCGCCTCTGAAGGCGATTATCGTCTGTGCCAGATGTCTCTTGGCGGGACAGGTGAAGGAGCAGGAGCCGCACATTATGCAGTCCAGTCCGTCATGAGCCTCGAACGCCGCCATATCTCCCGCAAGAGCGTCCTGATTCAATGTGAGGGGCATAAGTCCCATAGGACAAGCGCCCACGCACTTTCCGCATCTTATACAATTGCTCTCGGGAGGAAGCTCAGCCGACTTTCTTGTAAGACACAAAAGAGCCGAGGAGGTCTTTACAAATGGTACATCCGTAGAGAACATAGCCTTGCCCATCATGGGACCGCCCGCTATTATCTTGGCAGGCTCTTCGGCAAAGCCGCCCACCTGCTCTATAAAGTCGTTTATATTCATACCTATCCTTACCTGATAGTTGCCGGGGTTCTTTACGGCGTCGCCCGTGAATGTGACTATCCTTCTCATAAGAGGTCTGTCCTGAGCGCAGGCTCTCTCAACGGCAAGAACGGTGTCTACATTGTCCACTATGCAGCCCTCCGACGCGGGGAGCTTGCCCGACTTGACCTCTCTGCCCGTAACGGCGTAGATGAGCTGTTTCTCGGAGCCCTGAGGGTACTTTGTGAGAAGAGCAACAACGGAAATATCGTCATACTTCCTGCATACCTCGCTCATAGCCTCTATGGCGTCGGGCTTGTTGTTCTCTATAGCTATGTAGCCCTTTGCGCCGGGATGAAGAGTGAGCATTATCTTAAGACCCATTGCAAGTCTGTCGCTCTTTTCAAGCATTACCCTGTGGTCCGATGTAAGATAGGGCTCGCACTCCGCAGCGTTCACGATTATGGTGTCTATCTTGTCCGTCGGAGGCGGATTGAGCTTTATGTGAGTTGGGAAACCCGCTCCGCCCAAGCCTACGATACCCGCATTCTTTATCTTGTCGAGTATCTCTTCCTTTGAAAGCTTCTGCCAGTCCTTGTTTTTGCCGAGCGACGGATCTTCCTCAAACAAACCGTCGTTTTCGACAATGACAGACTGCGCCATTGTTCCGCCCGGAGTGAGCATAGGCTTGATATCTTTTACCGTGCCCGATACAGACGCATGGATGGGAGAACACATAAACGCCTCTGCCTCGGCTATCTTCTGACCGAGCAGCACCCTGTCGCCTTTTTGGACGATAGGAACGGCGGGAGCGCCTATGTGCTGGCTCATGGGATATACCATCAGAGCGCCCTCTTTGGGCATTATTATCTCAATAGGCTTCTTCTCCGTAGCCTCTTTGCCCTCGGGCGGATGGATACCGCCGATCTTAAAGGTTTTAAGATTCATATCTATTTCCTCCTTTATTTTATTTTACCTTAAAAATATAATACAACATTTTTCATAAAAAAACAAGACTCTACAGAGTTTTTTTGTGTTAAATATATAACAAGGTTTCAAATGAACGGAAAAATGTTGGTTAAACTTATACTATTGTTTAAAAATTTTGTTAATTGTTTGCAATTTTTGCCCCTCTCTATTGTTTTTTTATATCTTTTGTATTAAAATTAAACATAAGTATTTATATAACAATATAGGCATATACGGAAAGGAAGGACGGAAAAATGAAGGTCGCAAGCTTTACAATAGACCACGACAGACTTAAAAGAGGCATATATGTTTCAAGGCGTGACAATGTGGGCAACGATGTAGTCACCACATTCGATGTGAGATTTAAGGTGCCCAACACGGAGCCGTGCATGGACACCGCCGCCATACATACTCTTGAGCATCTTTTGGCAGTATATTTAAGAGGGGACGAAAGGTGGGCGGACAGTATAATTTATGTAGGCCCTATGGGGTGTAGAACAGGTATGTACATCATTTTCAAGGGAAGTCTTGAGCCCGAGGACGTGCTGGAGCCTATACGCTCGGCTGTGAAATTTGTAATGGATTTTGAGGGCGAGGTGCCCGCGGCCACATCAAAAGAATGCGGAAACTATCTCGACCACAACCTTACATACGCCAAGTGGGAGTGCGAAAAATTCTACAACGAGGTATTGAAGGATATAAAGAAGGAAAATATGGTGTATCCCGATTAATGTGTACAGGGTGTAAATTCTTTTTTAAGTAATTTCTCTTTTGTTTAAAATGGCTTGAAAAATGCTGTAAAAAGAGTTATAATGAAAGTTATTCCAATTGTGTTATAAAAGGCTTTGCAGGGAGGTGAGTACGCATGGCAGAGTATACCGAACAGGTAGATGAGCTTTACAACGATCTCATAAAGGAAATAAAGAGCTATCATCCGTCAAAGGATCTTTCTCTTGTGGAGCGGGCGTACGCTCTCGCCAAGCAGGCTCACGGCGAACAGAAAAGAAAATCGGGAGAGCCGTATATAATCCATCCTCTAGCAGTTGCCAAGATATTGGCGGAGCTGGAGCTTGACCTCGAAAGCATAACGGCGGGACTTCTTCACGACGTTGTGGAGGACACCAAATACACTATCGACGACATATCCGATAAGTTCAACTCCGACGTTGCCCTGCTCGTAGACGGAGTGACAAAGCTTGAAAAATTCGCCTATTCCTCAAAGGAGGAATTTCAGGCTGAAAACTTCAGAAAAATGTTCCTTTCCATGGCAAAGGATATAAGAGTGATACTCATAAAGGTCGCCGACAGACTGCACAATATGCGTACGCTCAAATATATGCGTCCCGAAAAGCAGAAGGAGATAGCGCAGGAGACGCTCGATATCTATGCTCCCCTTGCGGACAGACTGGGTATTTCAAAGATAAAGACGGAGCTTGAAGACCTTTGTCTGAGATATCTGGAGCCTGATGCATACTATGACCTTGTAGACAAGATAAACAGAAAGCAGTCCGAAAGAGAGGACTTTGTAAAGAAAATAGTTGCCGAAATAAGCGATAAGTGCGAAAAAGCGGGCATAAAGAACTGCACGGTATACGGCAGACCAAAGCACTTTTTCAGCATTTACAAAAAAATGCACACCAAAAATAAGTCGCTCGATCAGATATTCGACCTCTTTGCGGTGAGAGTGCTCGTGGACAATGTAAAGGACTGCTACGGCGTACTGGGAGTTGTGCACGAGGCTTATACGCCCATGCCCAACCGCTTCAAGGACTATATCGCCATGCCTAAGGCAAATATGTATCAGTCGCTTCACAACACGCTCATAGGTCCCGAAGGCATGATATTTGAAATACAGATAAGGACCTACGAAATGCACAGGACTGCCGAATACGGCATTGCTGCGCACTGGAAGTACAAAAAGGGCATAACCGAGGGCGTGGAGGACAGCTCCGAGGACGCAAAGCTCTCATGGCTCAGACAGATACTGGAATGGCAGAGGGATATGTCCGACAACCACGAGTTCATGGACACCATAAAGACGGATCTCGACGCCTTCAGCGAAAATGTGTTCTGCTTCAGTCCCAGCGGCGAGGTAATATCCCTTGTGGAGGGCTCCACTCCCGTTGACTTCGCTTACGCCATACACTCCGCCGTGGGCAACACTATGGTGGGCGCAAGAGTAAACAACAGGATAGTAAACTTCGACTATGTTATTAAAAACGGCGACAGGATAGAGATAGTCACATCGCAGAACTCCAGAGGTCCCAGCCGTGACTGGCTTAAATTCGTAAAGACAAGTCAGGCAAAGTCCAAGATAAACCAATGGTATAAGAAGATAAATAAGGAAGAAAATATAGTAAAGGGCAAGGATCTTCTCGAAAAGGAAGCCAAGCGCAAGGGTCTGAACATAACCGATCTTCTCACGCAGAAGGCTATGGAGGCGGTGCAGACGCGCTACAGCTTCAGAGACTGGGACTCCGTGTGCGCTGCCGTGGGACACGGCGGACTCAAGGAGGGTCAGGTGATAAACAAGCTCAACGAGGAATACCAAGCCGAGCTTAAGCGCAAAAAGACTGCTCAGGAGCTTCTCAAGGAGCAGGAGGACGCCATAAAAGCAAGGCTTGAGGCAGAAACGGGAGAGGAACACCCCCACAAGCGCAGCAAGAGCGGCATATATGTACACGGCATAGGCGACATAGAGGTGAGGTTTTCAAGGTGCTGTTCCCCCGTTCCCGGAGATGAGATAGTAGGCTTTGTGACAAGAGGCAGGGGCGTATCCATACACAGGACGGACTGCATAAACATAATAAACCTCAACGAGGAAGAAAGAGCAAGGCTCCTCGAAGCCGAATGGACTATAGACAGGGCATACGGCGGAGGATATTTCAAGGCGGATATAAGAATACTCGCAGACGACAGAGACGGACTGACGCTCGACATATTAAAGGTGATCATAGACGAGGGACTTTCCGTTGTGAACGTAAACGGCAGAAGCCTTAAAAACGGCAGCGCCGTTATAGATCTTTCGCTTAAGATAAGCGGTATAGAATCCCTTGAGATACTTGCGAAGAAGATAAAGAATATAAGCGGTATAGAAAGCATTGAAAGAGTGAATTCATAATGAGAGCTGTTTTGCAGAGAGTGGCATATGCAAGGGTCAGCGTGGACGGTGAGACCGTAGGCAGCATAGAAAACGGCGTTGCCGTGCTTGTGGGCATGAATACGGGCGACGATGCAAAGACCTTTGATCGGATGTTCAACAAAATAAAAAACATGAGGATATTTGAGGACAGCGAGGGAAAAATGAACCTTTCCGTATCGGATAAAGGCTACGGCATACTGCTCATACCCAACTTCACAATATATGCCGACGCCAGAAAGGGCAACAGACCGAGCTTTGCAATGGGCGCGGGACCTGATGAAGCCAGAAAAAGCTTCAACGCCTTCGTAGAATATGCCAGGAAAAGCTATGACAAGGTGGAATCGGGCGTTTTCCAAGCCTATATGAAGGTAGAGCTTTTAAACGACGGCCCCATAACGATACTGCTCGACAGCGACAAGCTGTTCTGACCCGCACACAACAGGCTTTAAAGGTGGTACCATGTCCGAAAATATATATGAAAGACTTATAAACGAAAAAAAGCATAGCTACAAGGGCGGACTGTACCACAACACGCAGATAGGCTTTGCGTACAACTCCGAAAAGCTTGAAGGCAGCAGCCTTACGCCCGAACAGACGAGATACCTCTTTGAAACAAGGAGCATAAAGCTTGACGGCGAGGTGCTTGTGCCAAAGAACGACATAACGACTATGGACAACCACTTTGTTATGTTCAACCATATGCTTGACACCGCTTTAAAGCCGCTTTCCGAGGAAATAATAAAGGAATTTCACGGCATACTCTTTTCGGGCACGGATGAGAGCAGAGAGCTTGACTTTGCCGTGGGAGATTACAAAAAAATAAGCAATACCATAGGTTTTTTCATAGAGACCACAGAGCCCGAAAAAGTGGCTGAGGAAATGAAAAAACTCATAGAGAGCTATAATTCAAAAAATGACATTTCATTTGAGGATGTTATAGACCTCCACTATGCCTTTGAACGCATACATCCGTTCCAAAACGGCAACGGCAGAGTGGGCAGGATGATAATGTTCAGAGAATGCTTAAGAAACAATATAGTGCCCTTTGTCGTCACAAACGATGTAAAGAGATTTTACACTCTGGGACTTGACGAATACGGCAAAAGTCCCGTAAGGCTGAGGGAAACCTGCGCGCTCTGTCAGGACGGCTATGCAAAAATGTGTATAAAATTCGGCATAGATATAAGCAATTGGCAAAGAAGCGCCAAAAACAGGAGAGATATATGAGATTAAAGGTTTTTGTGTCTCCCGATATGGGGGAGAACTGTTATTTTGTAATAGACGAAAACACAAACGAGGCTATAGTGATAGACTGCGGAGCTATGGCGGGAAAGCTTTGTAAATTCATAGATGATGAAAACATAGAGCTCAAAGCTATATGTCTCACTCACGCCCACTTTGACCATGCCGGCGCGGTGAGCGAGGTAAAAAAGCACACGGGCGCTCCCGTAATAATATGCGAGGGCGAGGAAGTGGTCGCGAACAGTCCCGAATACAACCTTTCGGCAGTGTTCGGCGCGCCCTTCACCGTGCCGTATGACAGGGTAATGCGCGACGGTGAAAAATTTTCATTCGGCAGTCTGGAATTCAGAGTTATTTCCACTCCCGGACACACTGCGGGAGGAGGCTGTTTTTATTTTGAAAGGGAGGGCGTCCTCTTTGCGGGAGATACGCTTTTCTTTATGAGCGTGGGCAGGACGGACTTCCCGTCGGGAAGCGCTTCTGCGCTTACCGAAAGCATAAAGAAAAAGCTCTTTGTACTGCCCGACGACACGGCGGTGTACACGGGGCACGGTCAGCAGACCGCCATAGGCTTTGAAAAGGAGAACAACGGCTTTATTTTCCGGCCGTAATAAGGCATTATGTACTATATATTAAAAGGTCACAACTTTATAGACGACATCGTATCTATACTAATGCTTTTCTATCCCAACGACAAATACACTCAATCGGAGGATATACAAGACGGCATAACGCTTTTATCGGGGCTTGAAGGCAGCACGGCTTACGCAAGGCTCTACATTGACGGGGAGCTTAAAGCGGAGCACAGCGAGACGGCGGAGGGCTCAGACAGGCGCGAGATAAAAAGAGTGCTGGGCTTATGCGCCGCTCTTGCCGTGAACAAGGTGCGCAATATCCCTCTTGCCTGGGGAATACTCACGGGCGTAAGACCCGCAAAGCTTGTGAGCGAGGCTTGGAGCGAGGGTCTCGGCACAGACGAAATAAGGCGTGTGTTTACGCAGAAATATCTTGTCAGCCCCGAAAAGCTGGAGCTTATGATAAGGGTAGCCGAGCAGGAAAAAAGGATAGTTGAAAACGGCATTGGCAAGATAAGCGTATACATAGGAATACCCTTCTGCCCCACAAGGTGCCTCTACTGCTCCTTCACCTCCTATCCCCTTGAAAGATACCAAAACAGAGTTGACGAATATATAGACGCTCTTATAAAAGAGATGGAATCTGTGAGTGCCTATTTATCCAAAAACGAAATAGAAAGCCTCTATATAGGCGGCGGCACGCCCACATCGCTTACGGAAAAGCAGCTTGAAAGGCTGCTTTGCGCTATAGAAAAATATATCGGGATCCCTGCGGAATTCACGGTCGAGGCAGGCAGACCCGACACCGTGACGCTTGAAAAGCTCCGCATACTCAAGGAACACAATGTGTCCAGAATATCCATAAATCCGCAGACGCTCAATGATGACACACTGCGCCTTATAGGCAGAGCACACACCACGGCGCAGTTTTTTGAGGCGTTCGAGCTGGCAAGGAAGGCAGGACACGATCACATAAACACGGACATAATACTTGGACTTCCCAAAGAGAGAGAAAACGAGGTCACAAGAACTATGCAGGGGCTTGAAGAGCTTTCGCCCGAAAGTATAACCGTGCATACCCTCGCCGTAAAGAGGGCTTCGAGGCTGAAGGAAACGCTTGAAAGCTATGACATGGCGGACTATGCGCTCATGGAGAGGCTTTTAAATATAGCGGGAGAATATACCGAAAAAATGGGTATGCTCCCCTACTATATGTACCGCCAGAAAAATATGGCAGGCAACTTTGAAAATGTGGGTTGGTGCAGGGAAGGCTGCCAATGCATATACAATGTGGCTATAATGGAGGAAAAGCAGAGCATAATTGCTCTTGGCGCAGGCGGCTCCACCAAGATAGTGTATAGCGACACAAACAGAATAGAAAGAATATTCAATGTCAAAAGCGTTGATGACTATATATCGCGTATAGACGAGATGAAAGAGAGAAAAAAGGTCCTTAAGGACTTGCTTTAAATAATATGGCTAAGCTTTACGCATCAGGCTTGCAATATTGACGCTAAAGCCGATCTCGGCATACGGTCCCCTGCTTTATAGCATACAGACTTGCGCAAACGATCAATTTTACGGCGTAAACAACAAAGCGGATCGTTTCAAAATATGTTATTATAAAAGCATAGAAAACGTATGCGTCAATAAAATGAGGTAAAAAAATGGCAGAAATAAAAAGAAAGAATAAAGACAGACTTTATGCAGGCTATGACAATGAATATGAAAAGCTGGCGTTTGGCGAGAAAATCGACGAAAGCGAAAATATACGCTCCGGCATGAGAGATCTGGCAACGGAATTCAGAGAGGTTTTCGGCATAAGCGATACGGACGAAATGCCTCTCAGCCAAAGGATAAAAATGATACTGGACAGCATAAGGGTGGACGGCGAGGACTATAACTTTTTAAGGCCCGGCGGCTGGATTGACGACGAGGCAGCTATGGCGTGCGCCATGGCAAGAATAAAGAAAATGGCTGTTTACGGAAAAAATCCCAAAAGCAGCGACGGAGTTTATCATATAGTGTATCTTGACCCCGAAAGCGACAAGTACAAGGCTCTGGGCAACGATATCGAGGATATTGTTATACCGCCCAAGCCCGAACCTCCGAGGAGAAATTTTATACTTGCGGACGCCCGCTATGAAAGAGATCTGGCAAAATATGAGGACGCCGTAAGGGAACAGAAAAGGATAGACGACATAAGGAAAAACAATGAAAAATATGTAGAAATGGCTGAAAAAGAGGCGGAATCCGTCAATATGACAAACGAGCATGTGGGAAACACCGCCGTAAGGAACAAGAGTATACATGAGCTCATGGCGGACAAGAACGGGCACAAGGGTTCTCTTAAACAGCGCCTTGAGGATGCCAAATCCTATACACGCAGAAATTCAAAGGAATACAATGAATTTCTGAGATCTCTCGACAGTGTAAACAAGCTGTGGGAAATGGCGGGCACCAAGGAAAACACAAAGGCTATGCTTCAAGCCTATGAAAGACTTGAAAAAGCCTGCAAGGTATATCTTGATAAAAATTCTTCTCCCCGCCGCACGGATACGGGCGAGAAAAGAATAGACATAGTAAGAGATGTGCTCAATCTCCAGCGCCGTGAAAAAAAGGAGCTGGAGGGCTATTACAATACATTTGAAGCATCGCCCGAGGAGCGTATATTGGGCGACTGCGTTGAAAAGGCAAGATATTTGGAGCTGAACGAAAAGGAACACAAGCTCAGCAAAATAGGCTCAGTATGTACGCGCCCCAAAACGAAGAGGATAAGAACGCTTATCTGAACAATATAAATGCCGTAAAGGAATTTGAAAAGGAAAAGCTTAGGGAAATAAAGGGACTTGATAACGCAAGGCAGACCCGAGCCGCACAGGCTCCCGTTGCTCTGACTCAGCCTGTCCGTACTCAGCCTGCAAGAACCTCGGGCGGAGGCGGCATAGGTATGGGCTGATATTCACTCCGTTATCAATGGCTTATGCTCTGCCCTTATGATCACTATAAAAAAGGAGAAACAAAATGGCTGAAAACAGAATAAAACCCCGTATACTCACGGGATTTATGGAGCTGCTCCCCGCAGACCAGATATTATTCAACAGAATATACGACACTATAAGAGAGGTCTACGAAAGCTTTGGCTTTCTTCCGCTCGACACTCCCGTTATAGAGCTTTCGGAGGTGCTGCTGGCAAAGGCGGGAGGAGAAACCGAAAAGCAGATATACCGCTTCACAAAGGGCGACAACGACCTTGCGCTGCGCTTTGACCTTACGGTGCCTCTTGCAAGATATGTGGCACAGCACAGCGGAGAGCTTACCTTTCCCTTCAAGAGATATCAGATGAGCAAGGTATACAGAGGCGAAAGACCGCAGAAGGGACGCTTCAGAGAGTTCTATCAATGCGACATAGACATCATAGGCAACGGAGAGCTTGACCTCACATATGACGCGGAGATACCCGCCGTGATATACAATGTATTCAGAAGACTTGACATCGGCAAGTTTACGATACATATAAACAACAGGAGGGTATTGAACGGCTTTTTTGAGGCTCTGGGGCTTGAAAACAGCATAAGCGATATATTGAGGAATATAGACAAGCTCGAAAAGATAGGCAGGGAAAATGTCATAAAGGAGCTTGCGGAGCTTGGCATCGATGATGAAAAAATAAATAAAATAATAGATCTCATAATGATATCCGGCACAACAGAGCAAAAAATAGAGGCTCTTAAGAATATGCCCATAGAAAACGAAGGCTACAAGGAGGGCGTAAAGGAGCTTGAGACCGTGGCGGGATATATGGCTGACTTCGGCATAGACAAGAGCTATTTTACAATAGATCTCACAATTGCAAGAGGTCTTGACTACTACACGGGTACGGTGTACGAGACCACTCTGGACGACCACAAGGGACTTGGCAGCGTATGCTCGGGCGGAAGATATGACAATCTCACGGAATATTACACCAACTCCAAGCTCCCCGGCATAGGCATTTCAATAGGTCTTACAAGGCTTTTTTCACAGCTTAAGGAGGCAGGCATAATAGAGAGCAGGCGTTCAAGCCTTGCGGATGTGCTTGTGCTCCCCATGGGCATTGACATGGGCTACGCTTTAAGAATTGCCGAGCGCATAAGGCAGGCGGGGCTTAAAGCCGATGTGTACTATGCTCAGAGAGCTATGAAACACAAGATGAAATATGCCGACAGGCTTGGCGTACCCTTTGTAGCCGTGATAGGCGAAAACGAGGTGCAGACGGACACTATAACGCTTAAAAACATGGCGACGGGCGAGCAGTCCGCGCTGGATATTGAAAGCGCTTTAAAAGAAATAAAAAAACAGATGGGAGAAAATTGACATGGCAGAATTGATGCAGGGTTTAAAAAGAAGCTGTTATTGCACGGAGGTAAACGAAGGCATGGTGGGAAACGAGGTCACTCTTATGGGCTGGGTAAGCCGTAAGAGGGAGTTCGGACACTTTTCATTCATACTTCTGCGCGACAGAACGGGTATAGTGCAGGCAGTTGTGGACAGAGACAGCTGCTCCGAGGATATACTCAAAAAGGAATCCGAGATAAGGGGCGAGTATGTTATAGCCGTAACGGGCAAGGTACAGGCAAGAACACCCGAAAACATAAACCCCAACATGAAAACGGGAAAAATAGAAATAAGCGTAGAGGGACTTAAGATACTCTCCGAGTCCGACACACCGCCCTTCCAGATAGAGGACAATGTGAATGTGAGCACCGAATTAAGGCTCAAATACAGATACCTCGACTTAAGGCGTCCCTCCGTTGCCTCCAACATAATGCTCAGGCACAGGATATGCCAAATAGTGAGGGATTTTCTCGACAAGGAGGGCTTCATAGAGATAGAAACACCCATGCTCACAAAGTCCACTCCCGAGGGCGCAAGGGACTATCTTGTGCCGTCAAGAGTACACCCCGGCAGCTTTTATGCCCTTCCCCAGAGCCCTCAGCTTTTCAAGCAGCTGCTTATGGTATCGGGCTTTGACAAGTATTTCCAGATAGTAAAGTGCTTCAGAGACGAGGACCTGAGAGCGGACAGACAGCCGGAGTTTACACAGATAGATATGGAGCTTTCGTTCATAGAGCAGGACGATGTGATAGATGTGAACGAAAGGCTTATAAAGAGAATATTCAAGGAAATAAAGGGAATAGATATAGATACACCCTTCCTCAGAATGCCCTACAAGGAGGCTATGGAGCGTTTCGGCTCGGACAAGCCCGACATACGCTTCGGCATGGAGCTTAAGGACATAACGGACATAGTGGCAGGCTCGGAATTCGGAGTGTTCCAAAACGCCATTGACGGCGGAGGAAGTGTAAGAGGCATAAACGCGGAGACCTGCGCATCATTCCCGCGCAAAAAGATAGACTCCCTTGTGGATGTGGCAAAAACCTACGGCGCAAAGGGACTTGCATGGATAGTGTGCAACGAGGACGAAAGCTACAAGACTACCATTTCCAAGTTCTTCGGCGAGGACACAATAAAGGCTATAGCCGAGCGCTTCGGCGCAAAAGCGGGCGACCTTATACTGCTTTGCGCAGACAAGAACAGCGTGGTATTCGACGCGCTGGGAGCTTTGAGACTGGAGATAGCAAAGCGTCTTGAGCTGCTTGACAGCGAGGACTACAGGTTCCTTTGGGTGACGGAATTTCCGCTGCTTGAATACAGCGAGGAGGAACAAAGATATGTTGCAAAGCATCATCCATTCACATCGCCTATGGACGAGGATCTCGGCATAATAGACACGGAACCCGAAAATGTGAGAGCAAAGGCATACGACATGGTTTTGAACGGCTGCGAGGTAGGCGGCGGCTCCATAAGGATACATTCAGGCGAGATACAGCAAAAAATGTTTTCGCTTCTCGGCTTCAGCAAGGAGGACGCTCAGGAGCGTTTCGGCTTCCTGCTTGACGCGTTCAAGTTCGGTCCCCCGCCCCACGGCGGACTTGCCTTCGGTCTTGACAGGCTTGTTATGCTCTTGACGGGCGCGGAAAGCATAAGAGATGTTATAGCCTTCCCGAAGGTAAAGGACGCAAGCTGTCTGCTCACGGACGCTCCGAATGTAGTGGAGAAAAAACAGCTTGAGGAGCTGGGAATAGAAGTTACCGCAAGTGACGAAGAGGTGAATTAAATGCTGGATTTTAAGACGGAGCTTAAAAAATTTGCTCCCCTGCCCGAAAACAAGGATGTTCCCCGCGCGGCGGATATGAACGCCGTTGACGACATAATGGATATATTGCGGGATCTAAAGAAGAATATGTAAAACATAAATAATTTATGGGAGAAATGTAAATGCTTTACACAGGCGCTTTGCAAAAAAAGGTCACTAACCTTTCTGCCCTCAGCTATAACAGAGCGCTAGAGCTTTGCGGAGAGGACAGGATCTCCGAGGCGATATCCGCCCTCAGAGAAAGTCTTGAATATGACAAAAAAAATATAGACGCGCGCAATCTGCTCGGACTGTGTTATTTCAGGCTGGGCAGGACGGCCGACGCCCTTATACAGTGGACGCTGAGCTATAAGTTCAAAAAAAACGGCAACATAGCCGTGGACTATATGGCGGAGCTTGAAAGCGACAGAAAAACGCCCGATATGTACGAGGCAATAGCTCTCTACAACGAGGCGCTCTCTCTCGCCGAGCAGGGAAATACGGACATGGCTATACTAAGCCTCAAAAAGGCTCTTGTAAAGAACAAGTATCTTGTGGAAGCCATGAATCTGCTTGCTCTGTGCTATATAGAAACGGGCAAGGAATCGGAGGCCTTCAGGCTTTCCGAAAAGGTGATAGCAATAGACAGCACAAATGCCGCTGCGCTGAGATACTACCGTATGCTTAAGCCCGAAAAGAAGCTTTTTTTCAATTCAAAGCCCAAGGATTCAAAGCCGAGAGGAACACAGCACAGCGCAATAGGCTATTTCATAGGCGGAGCTGCGGCTGCGGCTATACTTGCCTGCGGTCTGCTTTTGCCCGCAATAGCGCATAATTACAGGGATAATTACGACAAGCTCCTCACGGACTACAATGTGCTTAAAAACGATATGAACACTAAGCTGGAGGACAAGACCTCCACAATAGACAGGCTCACATCGGAAAACGAGGACCTGCGCTCAAGGCTCTACACGGCTGACAACCAGGCTCTCCAGCAGAGAGTAAGACTGCTTACGGACATAAAGAATTACTATGACGAGGGCAGCATTGAGGAGGCTGCCGACAAGCTCATAACATTAAGCACGGCAGGCTTCAGCAAGGAGGTCCTCGCGCAGTATTCCTCGCTCTGCAAGCAGGTGATGCCTGCGGCGGCAAGCCATTATTTCGCCCTGGGCAAAAGCTCGCAGCAAAACGGCGACAACGCTAAGGCGCGGGAATATCTGCACAAGGCAATACAATGTACCAACGACGGCGACGAGGTGCGGTATTCCGCCATGTATCAGCTGGGAAAGATAGCGCAGTCCGAGGGCGACAGCACATCTGCGCTCAATTACTTCAAAAATGTAGCCGAAAAACACCCCGTGGAGAGCATCAGAAACGAGGCTAAAAAATATGTGGATGACGCCGCGGGTACGGCAAATAAATAAAATCAAGGCTGAAATAGGTTATAAATGCTGTTTCAGCCCTTTTTTGAGAGGTCATATATGTTTGAGAAAATAAGAAGCGAAAAAATAGAAAATCTGGGAGAAGCGCATATATATGTCCACAGCACGGGACTTAAGCTCGTGTATATAGAAAACAAGGACAGAGACAGAGTTTTTGCCATAGGCTTCAACACACTGCCCGACAACGACAAGGGCATACCCCACATAGTGGAGCACTGTGTACTGTGCGGATCGGAAAACTACAGGGTAAAGGACCCCTTCAACATACTGGACAAGGGCTCCATACACACCTATCTCAATGCCCTCACCTACGGCGACAAGACCGTTTATCCCATAGCAAGCACAAGCGAGGCGGATTTCAAAACGCTTATGCGCGTGTATTTAGACGCCGTTTTCAGACCTCTCATGTATAAAAACGAGGGTATATTCAGACAGGAGGGCTGGCACAGCAACTCCGGAGAGTACAACGGCATTGTGCTGAACGAAATGAAGGGCGCTTATTCCTCGCCCGACGCCCTGCTTTCAAGCGCGCTCTACAGCGAAATGTTCAAGGGCAGCGGCTACGGCTTTGACTCCGGAGGAAAGCCCGAGGCTATAACAAAGCTAAGCTATGAGGAATTTTTAGATTTTCACAGAAAGCACTATCACCCCTCAAACGCTGTGATATACCTTTACGGAGATATAGACATAGATAAATATATAGATATTATAGACGGCGAATTTCTTTTAGGCTTTGAAAAGGGCGAATGCTTCAGACCCGCCCTGCCCGAAAGCCACAGCGATGGCACAGTGGAAATAAGGAAAAACACAGGGGGCAAAAACATACTCTCCGCCCTCTTTGACACGGGCGCAAGCGACAACTACGCCCTCTGCACCCTCATGAGCATACTCTCGTCTCTCTGGTGCTACACCGAGGGCGGGAACATAAAAAAGGCTCTCATAGACGCAGGACTGGGCGACAAAACGGAGTGCATATTTGACGACAGCAATATGTTTTCGGCAATGGAGATATCCGTGCAGAATTCCGACCAAACGGATATTGAAAAATTCAGAGAAACACTCAACGGCGTTTTTGAGGAAATGGCTGAAAACGGCGTGGACGAGCACAAGCTGAGAGGCGTAATAAACAGCCTTAAGTTCTACTTCAAGGAGGAGGACTTCGGCTACAAGCCAAAGGGGCTTTTCTACGGAATGATGATACTCGACAGCTTCCTAAAGGGCAGAAAAGACTTTGACAATGTGAGGATAGACAAGCTCTTTGAGGAGATAGAAAAAATAGACATCAAGGAAGTTGTCAAAAAATATTTCCTGAATAAGGGACTGTACGGCATACTGCTTACAAACGGCGAGGAAAAGACAAAAACGGATAAGCCCAAAGCCGATCACAGCGATATATTATCAGGCTATCAGAATATGCCCGACGACCCGAAGGATGTTGAAAAGCTTTCATCAACAAGGGTGAGCGATATATCCAAGAGGGGCGAAAAAATACCCTATGAAAAGGGCGAAAACAATGTGTTTGTGCCTCTTGAAAACGGCGACATAATGTATATGGACATATACTTTGATGTGTCCGACATAAGCGAAAGAGCTGCGATAAGCGCATACAGAGCCATTGCCGATATTTATGACGAGAGCATAGCAAACGATATAGACTACTATCTGGGCGGACTTGGCATGGAGATTACCACTCTCAGGAGAGGAAACGACTTTATGCCCGTAATAGCCTTTAAGCTGAAATTCCTCAAGGAAAACATCAAAAAGGCGGAGGAGATATTCAAAAGAATAATGTCGCTTGGCTTTGAAAGCGCAGACAGGCTCGAAAGGCTCATTGCGCAGGCAAGGCAGGAGCTGAGGCTTTCATACACCGAAAACGGAAACATAAAGGCTGTCACCGAGGCTATGGCGGGAGTGAACGGCTCGGGCAAATGGAGCGCAGACGCAAAGGGCATAGCCTTCTTTGAATATCTGTCAATGCCCGTTGAAAAGATACAAAGCGGCATAATGTCCGTAAGAAAGGCATTCCGACGCGGAAATTCTTTCTTTGCCGCAGCGGGAGCAAGGGAGGACAAGGAGCTTATTTGCAGGACGGCAGAAAACGCCCTGAGCTGCCTTGACGAGGGCGGAAGTCTCGGGCTTACTGCCATGTATAAGCCCGAAAACAAATTCACGGGCATAGTGACAAAGAGCAGCGTATATTTCAACGCCTGCGCATTCCCGCTTGAAGACTATGGCGGAACGGCAAGGGTGGCGCAGCAGATAATAGCCCGCGAATATATATGGGACAATATAAGGCTAAAGGGCGGAGCCTACGGCGGAGGCTGTGTTCTGGGCAGGACAAGCGGATATATGTACAGCTACAGAGATCCCGAGCTTGAAAGAACATTTGAGGTCTTCAAAAATGCGGGAAAGTATCTCTGCGAAACAAAATACGGTCAAAACGACATAGACCGCTTTATAATAGGCACTGTAAACGACATAGACCGCCCCGAAAAAAAGCAGAGGCTCACGGGCATAGCCATGAAAAAGGCTTTCCTTGGCGAAAGCGAGGAAAAGACCCTAAAGCGCAGGGAGGAAATACTTTCCGCAACGCCAGAAGCCGTTAAAAAATACGGCGAAATGCTCATGTCTGCGCCCATAGAGGGCATATGCTCCGTGGGAGCGGAGGAAAAAATAAAGCGTTATCAGGCATTGAAGGAATTGCACAAGATAGATTGACATTTTGTGATATATATTTTAAAATATAATGTATAGAGAAATTTGCGTTTTAATTTAAGGAGGACAACTATGGACTATAAATCAGCAGGCGTGGATGTAGAAGCGGGATATAAGGCTGTGGAGCTTATGAAGGGGCACGTAAAGAGCACCTTCCGCCCCGAGGTGCTCACCGATATAGGCGGCTTCGGCGGTCTTTTCAGCATAGCAAAGGCAAAGGATATGCAGGAGCCCGTGCTCGTGAGCGGAACGGACGGCGTAGGCACCAAGCTTAAAATAGCCTTTGTGATGGACAAGCACGACACAATAGGCATAGACGCCGTGGCAATGTGCGTGAACGATGTGGTGTGCAGCGGCGCGGAGCCTCTGTTCTTCCTCGACTACATTGCCTGCGGTAAAAACGAGCCTCAAAAAATTGCCGACATAGTGAGCGGTGTTGCGGAGGGCTGCCGCCAATCCGGCTGCTCGCTCATAGGCGGAGAGACTGCGGAGATGCCGGGCTTCTACCCCGTTGACGAATACGACCTTGCAGGCTTTACCGTGGGCATAATGGACAAGGCAAGGTCCATAGACGGCAGCGCCATAAAAAGCGGCGACGCGCTTATAGGCATAGCCTCGAGCGGTATACATTCAAACGGCTATTCGCTTGTGAGAAAGGTATTTGACATTGACAAAAAGAGCCTTGACACATACATGGACGAGCTTGGCTCAACTCTGGGCGAGGCTCTGCTGACTCCCACCAAGATATATGTAAAGCCCGTGCTGGAGCTTATAAAAAAGGTGAATGTAAAGGGTATAAGCCATATCACGGGAGGCGGATTTATAGAAAATATCCCCAGAATGATGCCCGAGGGCTGCAAGATAATAATAAACGAAGGCTCCTGGGACATACCGCCCATATTCCGTATGCTCGAAAGAAAGGGCAATGTGGAAAGAATGAGTATGTACAACACATTCAATATGGGCATAGGTATGGTGTGCGCCGTAGCAAAAGAGGACGCCGAAAAGGCAATATCTGTGCTTGAGGAAATGGGCGAAAAGGCTTACATAATAGGCAGCGTTGCAGACGGCAAAGGCATAGAAATAAAGCTTAAATAAGAGGTAAGGAATATGATAAGGATAGGCGCTTTGGTAAGCGGAGGCGGCACAAATCTACAGGCTATACTCGACGCCATAGACAGGGGCGATATAGACGGAAAGGTGGTCGCCGTTGTGAGCAGCAAGGATGGGGCATATGCCCTTGAAAGAGCCGAAAAAAGAGGCATAGAAAACACCGTCATGCTAAAGAAGGACTACCCCTCGCCCGAGGACTACGACAGGGCGCTTGCGGACTACTTCGAGGAAAGGAGCATAGACCTCATAGTATACGCGGGCTTTATGCTCATACTGGGCGAAGGCTTTGTAAACCGCTTTAAAAACAGGATGATAAACATTCACCCCGCTCTTATACCAAGCTTTTGCGGAAAGGGCTACTACGGACTGCACGTGCACGAGGCTGTGCTTAAGGCAGGAGTGAAGGTGACGGGCGCAACGGTGCACTTTGTGACGGCAGAGTGCGACGCAGGACCCATAATATTGCAAAAGGCAGTGGAGGTGCTGGACGACGACACGCCCGAAACCCTGCAAAGGCGAGTTATGGAGCAGGCGGAATGGATAATTTATCCCGAGGCTGTGAAGCTTTTTGCCGAGGGCAGACTTAGTATTGAAAACGGTATTGTAAAAAGGAGATAAAAAAATTATGAAGGTTTTAGTCGTAGGAAGCGGCGGCAGAGAGCACGCCATATGCTGGAAGCTCAGCCAAAGCCCAAAGGTTGACAAGATATACTGCGCCCCCGGAAATGCGGGCATAGGACAGACGGCAGAGCTTGTGCCAATAGGCGCTATGGAGTTTGACAAGCTCATAGACTTTGCAAAGAGCGAAAAAATAGACTTTACCGTAATAGGTATGGACGACCCCCTCGTGGGCGGTATAGTGGACAGATTTGAGGCCGAGGGACTTAAGGTGTTCGGACCCCGCGCAAACGCCGCCATAATAGAGGGCAGCAAGGCTTTCAGCAAGGAGCTTATGAAAAAGTACAATATCCCCACAGCGGCATACGAGACCTTTGACAGCTACGAAAGGGCTCTCGAATACATAAAAAAAGGCAGCTTTCCCGTTGTTCTCAAGGCTGACGGACTTGCGCTGGGAAAGGGCGTGTTGATATGCAACGACCTTGAGGAAGCCGAGGCGGGACTTAAGACAATAATGGTGGACAAGAAGTTCGGCGAGAGCGGAAACAAGATAGTCATAGAGGAATTTCTCACGGGACAGGAGATGTCCGTTCTGAGCTTCTGCGACGGCAAGACAATAGTTCCCATGGTCTCGGCGCAGGATCACAAGAGAGCCTATGACGGCGACAAGGGACTTAACACGGGCGGCATGGGTACATTTTCGCCCTCAAGAGTATATACCGACGAGCTTGCAGATGAATGTATGAAAACCATATATCAGCCCACGGTTGACGCTCTGCAAAAAGAGGGAAGACCCTTCAAGGGCATAATATTCTTCGGACTTATGCTCACTCCTAAGGGAATGAGAGTGATAGAATACAATGCCCGCTTCGGCGACCCCGAAACACAGGTGGTGCTGCCGAGGCTCAAAACAGACCTCATGGAAATATTCGAAGCCTGCGTTGAAGGCACGCTTGACAAAATAAATGTGGAATGGGAGGATAGCGGTACCGCCTGCGTTGTGCTGGCAAGCGGAGGCTATCCCGAAAGCTACACAAAGGGCTACGAGATAACGGGACTTGAGGCTGCCGAAAAAGCGGATAACATAATAGTGTTCCATGCGGGCACGGCGCTTAAGGACGGCAAGTTTGTGACAAACGGCGGACGCGTGCTCGGCATAACGGGCATAGGCAAGGACCTTGACGAGGCTATAAGGACGGCCTACAAGGGCGTTGAGCTGGTGGACTTCAAGGACAAGCATTTCAGAAAAGATATAGGCATAAAATAAACAGGGGGCGCGCATTATGCTCAAAAAAACGGCTTTGATTATAGCGATATTGGCTGTCGGCATATTGGCAGCCATGCAGATATCCGACCTCTTTGTTATAAGGGGCAACACGGATACATTTACATACAATCTGCTTTCTATACCCAACAGGGAGGAGGATGTGCTGGATCTAAGCTCCCTTGCGCCCTTTGAATGGGAAAAGCTCTATGTTTTCGACCCCTACACCACAAAGGCTGATATACAAAGGGCTATAGGCTTTGAGTGGTATGCCATAAGGAAAAACACAAACGACGACGATATGCAGATGATATTCGTAAACAAGGATAAGGTGACGGGCTACTGCCACGGTCCCGCAAGCAAGAAGGAATTTCTTATAAGGCGCGACGGCTCGGACGAAAGCCTGCCCTATCTCAACAACGGCAAAGCAAAGCTTATTTACGACAAGAAAAAGAGCGAAGAAAAAGGCTATATGTGCTATACGATAGTAAGAAAATGATATGTATGATATGACGGAAAGGACGCGGTAAAAATGGCAGAGATGACGAACGAAGAAAAGCTCATATGGATGACAAAAACACCCGTTGAAAAGCTCATACTGCGCCTTTCCGTACCCACTATAATAAGTATGCTGGTGTCCTCATTCTATAACATGGCGGACACCTTTTTTCTGGGCAGGAGCAAGGACAGCGTCATAGCCACGGGCGCAGTGGGCGTTGTGTTCTCGCTCATGGCTATAATACAGGCGATAGGCTTTTTCTTCGGGCATGGCTGCAGCAACTTCATATCCCGCAAGCTGGGCAGCAAGGAACCCGAAATAGCCGAAAAAATGGCAAGCACGGGCTTTTTTACGGCGCTTATACTGGGCTTTGTGCTCATGACATTAGGACTGATATTTATACGCCCGCTTGCATGGGCTCTGGGTTCAACGGAGCTTATACTGCCCAAGGCAATAGAGTATATGCGAATAATACTCATAGCCTCGCCCTATATGATATGCGCGCTCGTGCTCAACAATCAGCTGAGATTCCAAGGCTCGGCATTTTTCGCAATGGTGGGAATAGCCAGCGGAGCCGTGCTCAATATGGTGCTTGATCCGCTTTTTATATTCGGCTTTGACATGGGCGTTACGGGAGCGGCTCTCGCAACGGCCATAAGCCAGTTTTTAAGCTTTCTTCTCCTCCTGTGGGGCATAGGAAAAAGCGGCGCAATAAAGATAAAGCTTAGAAATTTCAAGCCGAGCCTCTATTTCTACAGAGAGATAACCGCGGGAGGCTCGCCCTCGCTCTGCCGACAGGGCATAGCGAGCATAGCCACGATATGCCTTAACTTTGCGGCAAAGCCCTACGGCGAGGTCGCAATAGCGGCTATGGCGGTGGTGTCCAAGATAACAATGTTTGCGAACTCCACGATAATAGGCTTCGGTCAGGGCTTTCAGCCCGTGTGCGGATTTAACTACGGCGCAGGGCTTAAAAAGAGAGTGCTCAAGGCGTTTTGGTTCTGCGTTAGGTTTGCATTTTTGTTCCTGCTTGCGGTGTCCGTACTGGGCTTATACTTTGCGCCCGTTGTGGTGGACACCTTCGGCAACGGTCCCGAGGTAGGAGTGATCGCAAGCGCGGCTCTGCGTTTCCAGTGCATAGCCTTCCCGCTGAACAGCTTTATAATACTTTCAAATATGCTTTTGCAGACCATAAGAAAGCCCGTGCGGGCGACAATACTTGCCATATCGAGGCAGGGACTTGTGTTCATACCGCTCATAACAATACTTCCGCATATATTCGGCATATTAGGCATAGAAATGTGCCAGATGATATCCGATATATTCACCTTCGCCCTTACTATAGCGCTGGCTGCGCCCGTATTAAGGGAATTGAATAAATAAAAAAGCAGATGATTTTTCATCTGCTCAGACTGTCGAAAAAGTATTTATAAAAACAAAACTTTTCTATAACCGTCCCTTAGCCTCAGTGGACTAAAGAACAACATAAAAGGCTCCCTCCGGGAGGGAGCTGGCGCCCAAAGGGCGACTGAGGGAGAATGCGTAACTAACAATATTATACTCCTTCCACCGCCTTCGGCGGTCCCCCTCCCTCGGTGAGGGAGGCTTCTTTTGCTCATTCATTGAGCAACTAAATGGTCAAAAAATTTTTTATCGACTGACTGAGCAGATGATTTTTCATCTGCTTTTTTTTGAGCAATATTATTCTCCGAACAATGTTCCAAAGCTTTCGCTGAGAGGCTGACCGTTTTCACCGCCGTTTTTAAGCTTTACGGCACTGACAGTGATAATGTCCTCCGTATTGACAGCATAAATTTCAATACTTGGTTTTGTGTATCTTTTCATCTGTCATCCTCCTTTATATAAACAGCAGCATCTGTAAGCACTGCTTCCTGTTTAGGTTCGGGCATTGCGGCTTTTCTGCCGTTAACTTTATTTTGGGTATAGGATGTAAAGTCCGAAACGGTTTCTTTTCCGTTTGCGTCTATACTGTAGCAAGCAACGGAAATTTCCTTATCCATATCCTCTATGTCGGTTATAACAAAGGAATACATATAGTTTCCGCCTACTTCGCCAAGCTTGACGGTTGAGCCCGCAATGGACGTATATACCGTATCCGTACCTCTTCTTGCCTCTTTTCCATCGGCTTTGAATATAAATCCGACCTCTTTATAGTTAAGGCTGTCGATGCCCGCAACAAAGCTTATACCGTTATCGCCCATGGCTTCTGCAATTACGGGAGCAGCCTCCGTGGCAAGCTCGGTTGTGCTTTCCGTGGTTTCGGTTGTGCTTTCGGTGGTCTCGGTTGTGCTTTCCGTAGTCTCGGTTGTACTTTCGGTACTGCTTTGTGTTGCCGTACTTGTTTCGGTACTGTCCGAGTTATAATAGGATACTTTGAATCCGTTTTCATTTGCCCATGTATCGGCGTAGGAGCCTTTAACCGCATAAATGACAGCCTTTTCTCTGTCACAGCCCTCAAATGCATAAGACCCTATCTCTGTAACGCTTTCGGGAATAGTTATATCTGTAAGATTGAAACATTTGTAAAATGCGGAGAAGCCTATGGAGGTAGCTCCGTCGGGTATTGTTATCTTTGTAAGACCGATGCAGTCACGGAATG
>CANQVZ010000011.1 GCA_947627425.1 uncultured Clostridia bacterium
TCATGGGTATAAATGTAAACGGCACGATATCCGTTACATTTGCCATAGGCTCCGCCATTGCGGCTGTGGGCGCCATACTCTGGGGATTAAAGTACCCTCAGATATCGCCCCTCGTAGGCGTTATGCCGGGACTCAAGTGCTTTATAGCGGCGGTCATAGGCGGCATAGGCAATGTCAAGGGCGCCGTTATAGGCGGTATAATACTCGGCTTTGTGGAGGTAATGGCTGTCACATTCTTCCCGTCGATATCGGCTTATAAGGATATTTTTTCGTTTGTGATACTCATTGGCATACTGTTGTTCAGACCTAACGGTCTTATCGGCGAGAAGATCGCCGAGAAGGTCTGAGGAGGTGAACGGCATGAAAAAAACAATGAACAAAAGGAACCTCATATTGAATATAATCGTTATAGCCGCTCTCATAGGCTTTATAATATGGGCGGAGGAGAGCAGGAGCTTCGGCGCCTACAATCAGAGGATATTCAAGACCTGCTGTATCTATGCCATCTGCGCTCTTTCAATGAATATGGTGAACGGCTTTACGGGTCTTTTCTCACTCGGTCAGCCGGGCTTTATGGCAATAGGCGCTTATGTTACGGCGTTTCTGACGGTTTCGGCGCAGGATAAGCTTTCTATTTATAAAATAGTCCCCATTTCGGAGGGTATGGCGAATATGCATCTGCCGTTTTTTGCAGCCCTCATACTGGGCGGAATAGTGGCGGCTGTGTTTGCCTTTTTCATAGGCTTTCCTGTCCTCAGGCTGAGGGGCGATTACCTCGCCATAGCCACATTGGGATTTTCGGAGATAATAAGGATATTCATTACGAATGCTCAGGGCATAACGAACGGTCCCACGGGCATAAACAGAATACCCAATACATATATGAACCTCTATGTTGTCTGCGGTATACTCGCGCTCATAGTGATATTTATACTTGCCATGATGAAAACGAGCTACGGCAGGGCGCTTCTTGCCATTCGTGAGGACGAGGTCGCGGCGGAGGCTATGGGTATAAACCTTTTCAAGCACAAAATGCTTGCCTTCGTGCTGAGCGGATTTTTTGCGGGCATAGGCGGAGGACTTCTCGCCTCGCTCGTAGGCGCCATAGGTCCCGACCAGTTCAAGTTTACCGTGGCTTATGAGATACTTCTTATGGTAGTTCTCGGCGGTCAGGGCTCCGTATCGGGCTCCGTTGCGGGCGCGTTCGTAGTCAGGATAGCGCTTGAAAAGCTCAGATTTCTGGACGAACCCATCAATTTCGGCTTCTTTAAATATCCCGGCATAGGCGGCATGAGAATGGTTGTGTTCTCCGTGCTCCTCATGCTCGTTATTATACTCTGGAGGAAGGGTATATTCGGCAGCAAGGAATTCAGCTGGGACAGGATATTCGGCTTCTTTGCCAAGTTCAAAAAAGCCCCCGAAAAGGAGGTAGTTGAATAATGGCAGCTTTACTTGAAACAAGAGATGTAACAATAAGATTCGGCGGTCTGGTTGCCGTAAACCTTCTCAACATAAGCGTTGACAAGGGCGACATAGTGGCAATAATAGGACCCAACGGCGCAGGAAAGACAACGGCGTTCAACCTCATTACGGGCGTGTATACGCCTACCGAGGGCGACATTCTTTTAAGAGGCGAGAAAATAAACGGCAAGCGTCCCGATGAAATAGCAAAGATGGGTATAGCGCGTACCTTCCAGAATATCCGTCTTTTCAAGGAGCTTACCGTGCTTGAAAATGTGCTCATAGCAACTCATCTGAATGTCAAGACGGGTCTTTTCTCGGCTGTTCTTAAGCTCCCCCATGCAAGGAAGGAGGAGAAGGAAATGCGCGAGTTTGCGGAATTCCTGCTTGAAGAAACGGGACTTTTACAGTTCAAGGACGAGGTAGCGTCAAGCCTTCCATATGGCTTGCAGAGGCGTCTTGAGATCGCAAGAGCGCTTGCCACAAAGCCCAAGCTTCTGCTTTTGGACGAACCCGCCGCAGGTATGAACCCCAAGGAGAGCGAGGATCTCACGGAGTTCATAAGGGAAATAAGGGATAAATTCGGGCTTACCGTGCTTCTTATAGAGCACCATATGCAGCTTGTTATGGATATTTCCGACAAGATATATGTTCTGGAATACGGCAGGACAATAGCAAAGGGCGCGCCTGCCGAGATACAGGCAAACCCCGCCGTTATAAAGGCGTATCTTGGAGAGGAGGACGAGAGCGATGCTTGAGATAAAAGACCTTAGAGTTAAATACGGCGGCATAACCGCCCTTGACGGTATCTCAATGCAGGTACCCGACGGCAAGATAATAACACTCGTAGGCGCAAACGGCGCAGGCAAATCCACAACTCTGCGCTCCATCACAAAGCTTGTCACTCCCGTGAGCGGCTCCATTACATACGACGGAAAAGAGCTTACTGCAATGAACACGCAGGACATTGTAAGGCTTGGCATAACTCTTGTGCCGGAGGGCAGGAGGGTGTTTGCCGATATGACCGTGGACGAAAACCTTATGATAGGCGCTTATCTCAGAAAGGATAAGGAAAAGTTCAAGGACGACATAGCCTTCATACACGATATGTTCCCCATACTCAAGGAGAGGTCAAAACAGCTTGCGGGTACTCTTTCGGGCGGCGAACAACAGATGCTCGCCGTCGGCAGGGCGCTTATGAGCGATCCCCGCGTTATGATGATGGACGAACCGTCGCTGGGTCTTGCGCCCCTCGTGGTGAAGGATATATTCAGCATCATACAGAAGGTAAATAAGGAAAAGGGCGTTACGATACTGCTCATAGAGCAGAACGCAAACGCAGCCCTCAAAATAGCCGACTACGGCTATGTTATGGAAGTAGGCACGATAGGCCTTGAAGGAACGGGCGAGGAGCTTCTCTCAAATGAGAGAGTGAAGGAGCTCTACCTCGGTAAAAGTAAATGATGAAATTAAAAAGCGGAGCCGCGGCTCCGCTTTTTGTGTGTCGATAAAACACCTGTTGCATAAAATTTTTGCGGGCGTGCAATGCACGCCCATTTATAATATTTTTTTTCGATAATCCGAAAAGACCCCGTTATGAGGTCTTTTCTTAATATTAGCTTGTTTATTTTGCCTTATAAATCGCCGTCTTGCTCTCTGCGTCCCAATCCACCTGAACGCCAAGTGCTTTGCCCAGCGCTCTGAACGGTATGAACATCCTGCTGTCTTTTATCTCCGCTTTTACGCCGTTTTCCATTATCTGAGGATTATTATTTATTGTCATAAGCTCGCTTCCTGCCGTGAAGCTTATCACATTCCCCTCTGCTGATATGGTTGCAGTCTTTGCAGCTGAATCCCAGTTTATATTTTTACTGCTGTCAGCCTTTTCAATATCTCCACCCGCTATTGCGAGAGCAACAAAGCGCAGGGGCACGAGAGTTGAATTGCTCTCGGGCTGTATGTACGCAGCCGTATCTGTTTTGTATTTTTTGTTTTTTATAATTATCTCATTGCTGCCTATCGATACCTTCACATCGCCCGATATAGCCTTGTTTTCTGTTGTTGTTTCCGTATGCTTTTCCGAAGCTGTCGTAGCCTCTGTTGTTGTAGCTTCTGTTGTAGCTTCGGTGGTTGCGGTCGTGGTCGTGGTAGTCTTATGCGAGCTGCTGCCGCCACCGCCACCGCCTCCACCGCCGGAACCGGTTCCCGAAACAGTGGCAGATTTAGTTGTGCTTTCCGTTGTCGATGTTACGACAGAGAGAGTTGTGGTTTCTGTTGTAGTATCAGCGGCAGATTTAGTTGTGTTTTCCGTTGTTGTGATTGTTGTGTCGGGTATATCATAATATACCTTAAAGCTGTTGTTTTTTGCCCATGTATCGGCGTAGGAGCCCTGCTTGACATGTAATATAAGTAAATTCTTATTACAGTTTGTGAATGCAGTGTTATTAATATAAGTAACGCTTTCGGGTATAGTTATGTTTCTGAGCGAAGTGCAGTAGTTGAATGCATAATCCTTTATACTCTTAACATTGTTGGGTAAAATTATGCTTTTAAGCGAAGTGCAGCCGTCAAATGCACTCTCATCTATAGATGTAACGCTGTCGGGGATATATACATCTGTCAGAGAAGTGCAGTTATAGAGTATATCACCGCCCACAGAAGCTATATTACCGGGCAATTTTATGCTTTTAAGTGAAGTGCAGCTGCTGAATGCACCCATATCAATAGATGTAACACTGTCGGGAATACTCACATCAGTCAGCGAAGAACAAGCTGAAAACGCACCTTTGCCGATATAAGAAACGCTGTCGGGTATATCTAGGTCTGTAAGTGATCTGCAGCACCAGAACGCCTTCTCTCCGATAGAAGCTATGCCTTTGTTCAGAGTCAAATTATTTAGATTGATGCAGGCATAAAATGCGCTGAAGCCTATCGTTTCAACGCTTGAAGGGATATTTACTTCCTTCAGATTATCGCATCGGCTAAATGCATATCTGTTTATACGAACGACGCCTTCGGGTATATTCACGCTTTCCAGCGATAAATTATCCTCAAATGCAGCCTCTCCGATATATAAAACGGGATAGCCTTCTATGCTGCTTGGGATATCCGCCCTTGTTATGCTCATATCGGAGCTTATTATGCCGCCTGTATCGGGATGAAAATAAATATTGCCTTCCGGTAAGGCATATTCAATAAGCCCGTTGTCAGATATCGGACTTGCGCTGTATTCGTCAGCTGCTTCGGATATTGCAATATCCTCGCTCGGGACTTCGCTGTCTGCTTCCGCAAGACAGATATTAAGGCTTGATACAGCCACAATAACTGACAGAATAAAGCTTGCTGTTTTTTTGAAATTCATTAATTTTCCTCCTTTTCGTTGCGTCATAAAGTATACTTTGGGACGGATATAAAAATTGCTTTTATCAGCCCAAAAATCTATTGAAATTACACAAGTATTATTGACATTAAAATTATATTATGGTACAATTTTACCTATAAAATCGAAAGCAAAAACGACCGTCGTAAAGTATACTTTGAGACGGTCTTCAGACTGTCGAAAAAATCAAAAAATAAAAAATTTTATATAACAGGTGTTTATCGATATGTAGAAACGGGATCCGAAGATCCCGTTTTATATTTGTTTATGCCAAAATTTTGTCCACTATTGCAAGTATGCCGTCGCTGGCAGCCTTTATCTTGGCTTCTACTGCGGCGTCGGTCTTATCGCTTGAGCCGAAGTAAACCTTTATCTTAGGCTCTGTACCGCTCGGTCTTACGCAGAACCAGGTGCCGTCCTCAAGAACATAGTAGAGAACATTGCTTGAGGGAAGTCCGCTCTTTGTTTCCTCGCCCGTAACATTGTTCACTATCTTGTCTATTGAGTAATCCCTCGATTCGATCACCTTAACGCCTGCAACCTCCTTGGGCGACTCCGCTCTTAAGGTATCCATTACCTTCTTTATCTGAGCTGCGCCGTCTATGCCCTTTAATGTGATGGAGGTTATGGTTTCCTTATAAACTCCGTACTTGTCATAGAGAGCCAGAAGTCCGTCGTAGAGGCTCATGCCCTTTGTCTTGTAGTATGCCGCAAGCTCGCAGATGAGCATTGTTGCAAGGCAGCCGTCCTTATCTCTTGCATATGTGCCTGCAAGGCAGCCGTAGCTCTCCTCAAAGCCGAACATATACTCATAGCTGCCGTCAGCCTCAAATTCCTTTATCTTCTCGCCTATATACTTGAAGCCCGTGAGCACATCAAAGTACTTCATGCCGTATTCCTTGCATATAGCCTTTGTCATATCGGTGGAAACTATTGTTGAAACAACAGCGCCGTTTGCGGGCAGAGTGCCTGCCGCCTTCTTCTGCGAAAGGATGTACTCGCAGAGCAGAGCGCCCGTCATGTTGCCCGTAAGCACCATATATTCGCCGTCCGTCTTCTTTACAACGGCACCCACTCTGTCGGCATCGGGGTCTGTACCTACTATGATGTCGGCGTCTACCTTCTTTGCAAGCTCCATAGCGAGGTCGAAAACAGCCTTGTTTTCGGGGTTGGGATAGCCCACAGTGGTGAAGTTGCCGTCAGGCCTCTCCTGCTGCGGAACTATGTATACATTCTTGAAGCCTGCCTTTGCAAGCGCGCGTCTTACGGGCTTGTTGCCGGAGCCGTGCAGAGGCGTATACACGATCTTGAGGTCTGTTTCGTCTATTATCTTCTGATTTACTATCTGCGCCGTGATAGCGTCAAGATAAGCCATGTCAAGCTCGGGACCTACATACTGTATCATACCGCTTGCGAGAGCTTCGTCAAAGTTAGCCATCTTTATTGTCTTGAAATCGGTTATGGCGTTTACTTCCTTTATAATCTCGCCGTCTCTTGGGAAGGGCACCTGTGCGCCGTCCTCCCAGTAAGCTTTATAGCCGTTGTATTCGGGCGGATTGTGGCTTGCCGTGATAACAACGCCGCCCGTGCAGCCCAGATGTCTTACTGCGAAGCTCAGCATGGGCACGGGTCTTAATTCGTCCGAAAGATAAGCCTTTATGCCGTTGCCTGCCAGCACTCTTGCCGTTATCTCGGCAAACTCCGGAGAGTAATTTCTGGAGTCGTAAGCTATGGCAACGCCCTTTTTAACGGCAGCCTCGCCCTGCAACTTGATGTAGTTTGCAAAGCCCTGTGTAGCCTTGCTTACGGTGTAGATATTCATTCTGTTGGTGCCTGCGCCGAGTATACCTCTCAGACCGCCCGTACCGAATTCCAGATTTTTATAAAATCTTTCCTCAATTTCCTTAGGATCGTTGGCTATAGCCTTAAGCTCGGCTTTAGTTGCCTCGTCAAAATAGCTGTCCTCACACCAACGCTTGTATTCGTCCATGTAACCCATAAAAATTTCTCCTTTCAATTTTGTAATTTTGGCTTTCAGCCGTATTTAATATTATTATACACAAATAATCCATATTTTACAAGAGGGAAAGAACAAAATTTTTTAAGTCACATTTGCTTTTTTCAATGAATATTTTACACTATAACAAAATTCGGAGGTAATCATGTACTACAATATAACGGAGTGTGTTCCGATAAATGAAAGTATTTCGGGAGGCTACAGACCGGGCAGGGGCTGGCCGGCATATAAAAGGATGAGCGTTGAGCAGATGGAGGAAATAATGGAGGAAACGCCTCTCACGCCGAGATATGACACTCTCCCCGGCAAAAGCGTGGACAATGCGCAAAAAAGGAGCACGGAGACACCAAAAGGCGAAGCTGCGCTCATGAAGGCGCTCTACGGCGAGATAAACTCTATTTTCAATTCGTATGTCATGCGCATAATAGATAATTATGAATATATGGATAGCCCCATATATTCGGCGGACAGCATAGACAGGGAGACGCTTGCGCAGATAGTTGACGGCGTTATAAGGCTTGCGGAGGAGGAAAAGGACGAGGCGGAGGAAATAACGCTCGAAGACGGCTGCGAGGAACCGTGGTCAAGGTTAAGACTGCTTAAAAATGTGATAGAAGCAATAGTGCTTTCGGAGATATTCTCCGTAAGACGCCCCAATTATAAAAGAGTGATGGATAACTATGTGTATAGAGGCGGCAAGTACGACGGCGTAAGGGAGAGGTGAAATATTTTTTTACCCTTCAGTCGTCCTTCGGACGCCAGCTTCCCTGCTTCGCAAGGACGCCTTATAATGTGTGTTTTGCGGACAAAATAGGCTTACTGTCAGGAATTAAAGCATTATAAGCCGTCCTTTAGCCCGTTAGGGCTAAGGGAAGGGGAACCAACCGAAGGTTGGTGGAAGGGTTATATTTGATATTAATTTATTTTATCGACACGCAGTAAGGAGGCTTACGCCTCCTTAATTTACATTATACAAATTTATCCGCAACATAGCCTATGCAGGTGTTTCTGGATACGCTCTTTGCTCTGTAAAGCGCCTTATCCGCCTTATCAATAAGCTCCTCGTATTCCTTCTCGTTCTTTATAAGACCCTCCGTAAAGCCTATACTTACGGTAACTCTTTCATAGCAGGAATATTCCGCGGGAATGTTGAGCGCCCTTACCTCTCTTAAGAGGTTGTTGGATATTTCTCTAAGCTTCTGGTTGGAGTGAGTTTTGGATATTCCTATAAACTCCTCGCCGCCGTATCTGTAGAATGTCAGGTCGTTCTTGCTGCCGAACTCCGTGAAGCACTTGCCTATTGTCTTAAGACATTCGTCGCCCTTTTCGTGTCCCTTGGTATCGTTGAGCTTTTTGAACCAGTCTATATCTATCATTATTATGCCCACGAACTTGGCGTTCTTGCTGTCCTCCGTGAGGTCGTCAAAGAGCTTGCGCCTGTTGTACATACCCGTGAGCTGGTCTACATATTTCTGCATGGAAAGTGTGTAGAGACCCTTGAAATGCTTTATTCTCGTGCCCTTGAGCACCTCGCCCAAATATATGCCTATTATGGTGAATACGGTGTAGTGAATGAGGTCGAAGCCCGCAATGTATGTACTCTTTAAGAGAAATGACGAACCTATGGATATAAGCCACATTATGCCCATCATTGTGTTTACCTTCCAGCTCTCGTCTATAACGATTATGGGAAGGAGTACGAACACGGGCAGAAGTATTGTAGCCATGTGCGCGTCGTAGCTCACATTGAACTCCATACCCACGAGGAATATGCCTATTGCAAGTATATATGACATCCATATGCTATAGCCGGGGAGTATGACATTTTCAAGCAGTGCAAGAAAAGCTATAAAGCCTAAGGCAATAAGGTACACCATCCTGTTTGCGCTTATTGTCGGAGCAAAAAAGCTTGCAATAAAGAGCACAGCAAAAACAATGCTCAATATGAAAAGTGAGCTGAAAAACATTTTTTCATTGGCTTCCCACAGTCTTATTGCATTGTTCTTGTAATCTTCTTTTGTAATTGTGTTTAAATCAAATCTTTTTAAAATTTTTCTAAGCATTGCTCCATCTCCGATTTTGTATCCCCTTATCCAATATAATATTAACACAAATAATAATATAAATCAATATTTTTTAAAATAAAAATACAAAAAAAATTCACAAATTTTTAAATTGTAAACCTTATTCACATACATACTTTACAAAAAAGAATAGTTATGCTATATTATAAGTAGAATAATAAAGGTTGTTTGAGGTGGAAAATTTCGCCCCGTCCACACGCCGATGGCTTGACAGGGGAAACCTGAGAGATGCAGTAGAATGGGGCGGCTGCCAAACAATCTTTGATTATCGAATACCGTTCGGGCATTGTCCGAGCGGTAGAGATTGTCGAAAAAGTCAAAATATAAAAAATGTTATATACGGGCGTGCAATGCACGCCCCTACAAACCACTATGTGAACTAATCACTTGTAGGGGCGAGCATTGCTCGCCCGCAAAATTTTATACAATAAGGTGATTATCGCCACTCAAAAGAGAGCCTCACGGCTCCCTTATGTAGTAAAGATCTATAGTCCCAGGCTTACAACAAGCCCCTTATTCACCTTTTCCATCATACCGCTGTCGAGGAAGCCTATTTTTTCCCGCAGTCTGCGCTTGTCTATTGTCCTGAGCTGTTCGAGAAGTATCACGGAGTCCTTGCTCAGCGAATAATGGCAGCTGTCCACCTCTATATGGGTAGGCAGCTTAGCCTTGTTTATCTGCGAAGTGATGGCTGCGCATATAACGGTGGGCGAGTATCTGTTGCCCACATCATTTTGAATTATGAGTACGGGTCTTATACCTCCCTGCTCGGAGCCTATCACGGGGCTTAAGTCGGCATAAAAAATATCTCCTCTTTTAACGATCAAAACTATCACACCCTGCCAAATAAGTTTCTGTCTTATATAAAGCTTTTCTTATGTGATATTATGTACCGCTTTGAATTTTTTTAAACCTGTTTTGATATTTATTTTTTGTGAGTATTTATTATTTCCCCTCTTTTGATATATACTCTGGGTACTCTCTTGCCCACATTGCACACAATTTCATAATTTATGGTGCCCGAAAGCGCTGCAAGCTCCTCGCAGGACACCGTGTTTTTGCCGTCGCTGCCCATTATTATAACGCTGTCGCCCTCGCGCACATCCGGTATGTAGGTCACATCCGCCATCATCTGATCCATGCACACATTTCCGCGCACGGGCGCATAATGCCCTCTTATTATCACCCTCGCCTTGTTTGAGAGCCTGCGCGAATATCCGTCGGCATAGCCTATGGGTATTGTGGCAAGCCTTGTTTTTTTGTCTGTGAAATATGTCCTGCCGTAGCCTATGCTCACATTTTCGTCAAGCTCCTTCACAAAGCTTATCTGCGATCTGAGGCTCATTGCGGGCTTGAGCTCTATTGTATGCTTCACCTCGTCGCTGGGATAAAGACCGTAAATTATAATGCCTGCTCTCACCATATCGAGCCTTAATTCGGGCATATCGAGTATGGCTCCGCTGTTGGCGCAGTGCCTTATAAAGTCCTTATGTCCGCGCCTGTTCAGCTCGTCTGTGACATAGCGGAATTTTCTGTACTGTTCGTATGTAAAGTCCTTGTCCTTTTCGTCGGCTGTTGCAAAGTGAGTGAATACGCCCGTCACATTCACATTGGGCAGGGCGAATATTTTTTCCATATCGTCTATGCACTCGTCCGTGGGCTGAAAGCCTATCCTGCTCATGCCCGTGTCCACCTTTATATGCACATAAGCCTGTTTGCCGAGACCTTGGGCTATGTCGGATATGCGCCTTGCCGTTTCAAGGCTGAAAACCGTCTGTGTGAGGCTGTTGTTTATGACCGTTTCAAGCTGTCCCTCGACCGTGTTGCCGAGTATCAGAACGGGTACTCTTATGCTCCACTGCCTTATCTGCACGCCCTCGTCGCAGGTGGCTACGGCAAGCTCGTCGGCGCCGTTATAAAGGCATACCTTCGACACCTCCTCGGCGCCGTGACCGTAGGCGTCAGCCTTCACCACGGCAAGCAGTCTTGAACCGCCGAGCGTTTTCTTTATTTCCCTTACATTGTGAGCTATGGCGTCAAGGTCTATCTCCGCCAGCAGTCTGTGGTATTCGTACATTATAAAAGCTCCTTATTTATCCAAAGTAAAGTCCTTTTCACCTATATTGCAATTATAAACGAAATTTTCAAATTCTTCAACTATTCTTTCATTGTTTTCGCTGTCGTATATCACAAGTCTTACGGGCAGCTGCGTCTTGTTGTCCACCCAGAGCTTTTCGGTGCACATGAGAGGGCTGTCGCCCGCAAGCTTGGCTTCGAGCACAGTGCAGAGGCTTTCATCAAGGCTTGCGCTCTCAACGCCCACATCCTTGCTCTTTACATAGTTTTCCATGAAGCTGAAAAGTATTATCTCGCGCCTTGACGCCTTGTCGGGCGGGTCAACGCTTATTTTGTTTTCCTTCACAAGCGGATCGTAGTGCCACACCATATTTCCGTCATAGAGCACTATGTTGTCCCTGTAGTTTTCGGGCGAGGAGGTTTTTATCCTGTACCGTCCGTCTCTTGAGGCAAGCTGTGTTGCCTCATACACGGTTTCGCCCTTGTTGGATATGTAGGTCAGCGTGCAGTCGGTAGAATACGAATCCATAGCCATAAGCTTATCCTGTATGGAGGGATAGCTTTTTTTGCCCGACGCGCAGCCTGTCATAAGTAAGATAGCCAAAAATAAAAATAGTCTTTTCATATATACTCCCGATACTTTATAGGTAATTATATGAAAAGACTATATTTTTCATCACTTTTTTTTGTTTTTGTTCTTAGCCGCCTGCTTGGCTGCTTTCTTTTCCGCCTTAGCCTTTTCCTTCTTTTCCTGCTCGATCGCCTTGAGCTGTTCGGGAGATTTAAGACCTACCATATTCACGATGTAAAGTCCCGCTATCTCGATCTTGACGGTCTTTTTGACAGGAAGTGCCTCGTAAAGGTGCTTGTCTGTAGTCATGAGAGTAAGTATCTGAGGACCTATCTTGACCTTCACAAAGTACATCTTCACAAGCGCCGCGCGCTTAGGCATATTGTCTGTGACTGCCTTGGGCAGAGATTTTATGTTGGTTATTCTGTCACGCGTTTTATCTATGATAAAAGCAGTCTGGAGCATTTTGTTCTGCTCTATAAATTCGTTCTGCTCATCCATCTTTTTGTAGGCTTTTTTGCTCAGAAAAATAAGTATGCCTACTATGACCGCAATAATAAGAACTATCAGCAAGAGCCAGTCAGCCCATGTCATAGTCATAGCTCCGCCTCCTTTCACTATGTTTGCCTTCCCCAAAAAAGGAAGTATATATATAATTTATCATTATTGACAAGGCTTGTCAAGTCAACTATACTTAAATTAACAAAAAATCAAAGGAGAAATATCATGCAGGATAAAATGAAAACAAAGGTAAAAAATGTGCTTGATGCGCTGGACAGGGAATATCCCACGGAGGATAAATGCTATCTTCACTACGAAAAGCCCTATGAGCTTCTTGTTGCCACAATGCTTAGCGCACAATGCACGGATGACAGAGTGAATATGGTCACGGCGGAGCTTTTCAAGAAGTACACGAGCCTTGAAGCCTTCGCAAATGCCGATTTAAAGGAGCTTGAAAGGGATATACATTCCACGGGCTTTTATCACAACAAGGCAAAGAACATCATAGCTGCGGCAAATGAGCTTATAGAGCGCCACGGCGGCAAAATGCCCTCGGATATAGAAGAGCTTACGGCGCTTGCGGGAGTGGGCAGAAAGACCGCAAATGTAGTGAGGACGCATATTTTCCACATACCGAGCATAGTTGTGGACACCCATGTCAAGAGGATAAGCAATAAGCTTGGGCTTGTGGACTGCGACGACCCCGTCAAGATAGAGTTTGAGCTTATGAAGATATTTCCCGAGGAGCATTGGGGAAGGTATAACACACAGGTGATAGCCCACGGCAGAAAGGTCTGCAAGGCAAGAAAGCCCGAGTGCGGGGAGTGCGTTCTGCGGGAGCATTGCGACGAATATAATAAAGCGAAATGAAAAAGCCCCCGAAATGGGGGCTTATAGATTGTCATTTTATAAAAAAATAAAAACTTTTTCAAAAAACTATTGACAAAGCGCTGTATTAACTGTATTATAAACAGTAGACAGATAATACAAAGCAACCCCAAGGAGGTGACACAATGGAGCTTAACTACGGTGACCACAGACCGATATATGAGCAGATAAAGGAAAAGACCAAGGAATACATAATAAACGGCGCCATGGCGGAGCACGAGCGTCTGCCGTCGGTGCGCGAGATAGCGGGTCAGCTTGCCATAAATCCCAACACCATTCAGCGGGCGTATAAGGAGCTGGAGAGCGAGGGCTATATTTATTCGCAGAAGGCTAAGGGATATTTTGTGGCGCCCATGAAAAAGAGCGTGCAGGCGATAAAGCGCGAGGAGGCAATGCAGAGCCTTGAAGTCACGCTTAAGGAGCTTAAGTATCTGGGAGAGGATAAGGAGAGTATAGACGGTCTGGTGAGTAAGGTATATGAAAATCAATGAAGATGTCAAATAAAAAAGGAGGGAAAATATGACGGACTATGATGTAATGATAAAGGCTCGGAATGTTACAAAGAGCTTTGACGGCTTCAAGGCGCTTGACGCGCTCGATCTCACCGTAAGGAAGGGCTCGGTTTACGGGCTTATAGGTCCAAACGGCGCAGGCAAGACCACTTTTATAAAAAGCCTCATGGGCATTTACCGCACCGACGGCGGAAATATAAGCGTAATGGGCGAAGGGGTGTATGAAAACACACCGCTTAAGCAGAAAATAATATATATAAGCGACGATCTGTTTTTCTTTACCACCTATTCCGTAAAGGAAATGGCAAAGTATTATGCCGAGGTCTATAAAAGCTTCGACTGGGAGATATTTGAAAAGCTCGGCTCTATATTCAAGATAGATGTAAAGAGGAAGTGCAGGAGGCTCTCAAAGGGTATGCAGAAGCAGGTGGCTTTCTGGCTGGGCATATGCACAAAGCCCGAGGTCATGGTGCTGGACGAGCCTGTGGACGGTCTTGACCCCGTAATGAGGCGCAACACCTGGGCAATACTTTTGCAGGAGGTTGCCGAAAGGGGTATGACCGTGCTTGTTTCAAGCCATAATTTAAGAGAGCTTGAGGATGTCTGTGACAATGTGGGCATAATGTTCAATGGTAAGGTAGTGCTTGAAAAGAGCCTTGATGATGTGAAGGGCGAGATACACAAGCTGCAAATTGCCTTTGAGGGCGGCGCTATGCCCGATGAGCTTGCAAAAGAGCTCAATATATTGCACAGCTCCAAATTCGGCAGCGTGCAGACCTGCATTGTAAAGGGCGATGCCGAGGGTATAAAGAAGGTCTGCGGGGCTCATTCTCCGCTCATATGCGACATTCTGCCCCTCACTCTGGAGGAGATATTTATTTACGAGCTGGGAGGTATGGGATATGAATTTGAAAACATACTTATTTGATAAGGCTACGATAAAATCGGATATAAAGCGCTTTTGGTGGGTGCCTGCCATATTCATGCTCCTGCTTGCGCTCTTTGTGCTGCCCAGAGCCGTTTACAGCATAGATACGGGCATGGGCTTTGACATAAACCATATGAGCGATGAGGGCTTCTTTGCGCTTATGTTCGGCTTTTTCCTGCCGGGTATGATCTTTTCATACCTCCACAAGGGGAACGCCGTGTCCTTTGTTCACGGTATGCCGTCAAAGAGGACTACGATATTCATTTCGCATATTTTTTCGGGGCTTATTATGCTCTATCTGCCAATTATAATAGGCGGCATTGTGATAGGCGCGGAGGGTCTTTATTTTGAGGGACATATACACTATGCGCTTAAATATATGTATACCTGCGGCATTTACGCCACGCTTGCGTTCATGACAACCACATTTGCCATGCTCATTTCGGGCAACACGGTGGCGGGCTATCTTTTCTCATTGGGATTTATAATTCTTCCCGGCTTTGCGGTGACATTTACCGAGGCAATATTGAGCACAAATGTGTTCGGCTTCCTGCGCTTTGAAAAGGATATAATAGGCTTCATTTATCTCACATTCATAGACGAGGTCTGCACATGGAAGTCGCTTTGGTACATAGCGCTTATAATAATTCTGTTTTTTGTATGCATATGGCTCTACAGGATAAGGAGGCTTGAAAACTACGACGAGATAGTCGCCTTCAATCCCCTTAAGATAGTATTTATGTACACCGTCGCAATATGCTTCGGCTACTTCGGCTATGTGATCTTTTACGACATAACGGATATAAACGCGCTTTTCCTTGCCGTTCTGCCCCTTGGCTTTGCGGCGCTCATAGCGGCTTATATGCTCAACAAAAAGAGCTTCACCTTCAAGGGCGTCCTTAAACATATGATAATTTTCACGGCTTTGATCGCCGCCGTAAAGATAACCATAGCCTATGACCTTACGGGCTACGAAAGGCGTGTTCCAGATGTGTCGGAGCTTGCGAGCATATCGCCCTATGACGAGGACGCGGACAGCACATATTATCAATATTACAAAGTTAATAAGGGAGAAGCGGTGTATGCTAATAAGGGATATCTCTTGATGCACCCCATAGATGTCTCCGTGAAGGACGAAAAGACAATGTCGGAGCTTATAAGCATTCACAAAAACATACTCGAAAGAGAAAGACCCATGTTTAAGGCTCATGACGAAAACGACAATTGGGACAGCAACATAAAGCTTGTCTATAACCTCAAGGACGGAAAGCATATCACCAGATTTTACAGATTTAAGCTCTCCGACTATGACGACTGCATTGCGCCATATTATGAAAACGAGCAGTATAAGCTTGCGCATTATCCCCTGATGAACGGAGTAAAGAAAAGCATAAAATATGTGACCTATGACAATCCCGTGCTTGCAAATTCCATTGAGCTTGCGAATATAGACAGGGATAAGCTCGAGGAGGCGCTGAAGCGGGATATAGCTTCTCTCACATATGATACCTTTAAGGAGGAGATAAATTCATACAATTCGGGCGAATACATCACCATAAACTATACCGAGGATATAGACTACGAGGGCAGGACCTACACCTACAACAATTCGCTTGATTTTACATTAAACAGGGAATTTAAGAATACCTACGCCCTTATATCGGACTACATGGCTGATCATGCCGGCAAGTATATAGATCCTGACGACTTCAGGGGTGTATATATTGCTGCCGACCCTTATTATGAGGACTATGAAACGGGCGAGGAACGCTACGAAACAGAGGCCAATATAATGAATAAGGGCGAGATGAGGGCAGTGTTTGACGCTCTCAGAACAAATTCGCAGTATATAGACGAGAGCATAGACAACACCGAAATGCGCGAGGTCTATATAACCTTCACAAGGGACGGCGAATCACAGTACGGTCAGCATAAGGCGCATATATTCAAGCCGTATAATCAGATACCGCCCGAAATAAGGAAGTATCTGAAGGAAACAAAACCCGAAAAAACGGTGCATACCGGAACTTTGGGTTGAGAATGAAAAAAGCAGGGCGATATTCTTCCGCCCTGCTGAAGTGTTTTAAGCAGTATACCCTCGCCCGTCTTATTGATTCCGCCACTCGCTTAAACAATGCTCGTTTACGGAATGATAATGACGGGCTTTTGGTTTTTGGTATAACGAGTTAAAGTGCTATACCTTTTGATTGATAGATAAACCTGTCACTACTCTAAATTCAACTTATTCTTCACAAAATAACAGCACACCGCAAACAGCACTGCGATCATCACTATCAGGAACACATTTATACCCATAAACCACAAATTCATGATCTTCATATACGCCGTCGCGCCTATATCCGCGGGCGCATGGTTCTCTAACGCGGGCATCATCATCTGCAAAAGCGCCTGCGTCAGCATATTGTGTATGACATATATCAGTATGTATACGCCTATGGACGAGGCTATTTTGTGCGAGTTTGAGGTATAGCCTATGCTCATCGCCGTATATATTGAGGTTATGGAATAAGACGTTGCAAGTATCATCATCAACGCAACATTGGTCACAAAAATAAATGTTCCGGGAGGCAGCTCCTTTATGCCCTCCGCGGCGACCTCAAGCATCCTGCCGAAATTCGCGCCCATGCCTGCCGAAAGCATAAGCACGGCTATAACGCATATCGCAGCGTCTATTATGTAGAACACAGTTGCTGTAGTTATTTTTACAAATATATGCGAAGCTGCGCTCACGGGGAGGGTGTGCATGAGGTAGCCCTCTTTTCCGAGCGTATTGCGGCTGAACCTCTGTATTATGACTATGAATGTAAATATGGACACCGCAAACAGCGATATTACAAAGAGCGAAAACATAACGCCGTATGCAAGGGCAAGCATCGTGTAGTCCTTAAGTATGTCGCTGCCCTGCGTAAAGCTCGTGAATACAGAGTGTATGAGCGCCAGCAGGAGCACCAGTATATAAAATGGTATGAGCTTTCTGCTCAGCGCCTTGAATTCGTATTTAAAAAGCTTGCCTAACATCTGAACACCTCCCTGAAAAGAGCGTCTACGCTCTTGCCCTCATTGCTCCTTATGCTGTCCACGCTGTCGCTTCTCACTATCCTTCCCTTGTCTATGAAAAGCACGGTGTCGAGTATTTTTTCAACATCCGCTATGAGGTGTGTGGAAATCACAACTGTCGAATTTTCGGAATATCCCGCTATTATGGTGTCTAATATATAGTCCCTTGTCGCGGGATCGACTCCGCCCATGGGCTCGTCCAGAAGATACAGCTCTGCGTTTCTGGACATCGTGAGTATAAGCTGCACCTTCTCCTTGTTGCCTTTTGAGAGCGTCTTGAACCTTGTTTCGCTCTCCAAGCCCAGATTTCCGAGCATTTCCTCCGCCTTCCGAGCCGAAAAGTCGGTGTAAAAATCGCCGTAGAACTTCACAAGCTCCCTTATCCTCATCCATTCGGGCAGGCTCATACAGTCGGGCAGGTACGAAACTATGCTCTTTGTGCCTATTCCCACGGGCATACCCTTTATTTTTATCTCTCCCGTCGTGGGCTGCAAAAGCCCGTTTGCAAGCTTCATAAGCGTTGTTTTTCCGCTTCCGTTCGGTCCCAGCAGTCCCACTATACTGCCCCGTTCAAGCTCGAAGCTCAGGTTGTCAAGCGCCGTATTTGAGCCGTATTTCTTTGTCAGCTCATGGCAGCTGAAAATTATTTCACTCATTGTGCTCATCTCCTTTGTAGTTGTTTACAAGAGAATATATTTCCTCTCTGTTGTAGCCCAAGCTTTGCATATCCTCAAAAAATACGGTTATGCTTTTTTGCGCAAGCTCTTTTCTTGCGTTTTGTATAAGCTCCTCGTTTTCGGTCACGAATCGCCCTCTTGTCTTGTCGGAGAAAATAAGCTCCGTTTTTTCAAGCTCCGAGAGCGCTCTCTGCATTGTGTTTGGGTTTACGCCCGCCTCCGTGGCAAGCTCACGCACGGACGGCAGCCTTTCGCCCGCCCCTATATCCCCCGACGATATAAAGAGCTTTATCTGCTCTATTATCTGCGAATATATGGGCATATTGTTGTCAAAGCGCCATTTCATCCACTCACCTCCGTTTGTACTATTGTATTAATTAACTAATACAATAGTACAACATTAATCGTTATTTGTCAATAGCTTTTTGAATTTTTTTTATCACAAACAAATGTCCCCTTTAATATATTGTAGTTAAGGGGGTGTTCTGCGTGTTTTTTTCTTCTTTCACCTGCCGCGCGGGAGGCGAGCTTCCGCCCGTTCTTACAAAGGAGGAGGAGGAAAGGTATGTAAAACTCTGGGAGAAGGGCGACCTGTCTGCGCGTAACGAGCTTATAGAGCACAATATAAGGCTTGTGGCGCACATCGCGGGGAAGTATAACAGGGGTACGGACGGCGAGGATCTCATATCCATAGGCACAATAGGGCTTATAAAGGCAGTATCCACCTATAAGTCGGATAAGGGACGGCTGGCGACCTATGCCTCGCGGTGCATTGAAAATGAAATACTTATGTACCTCAGGCAGAACAAAAAAAGGCAGAACGACATAAGCCTTCAGGAGGGCGTGGGCATAGACAAGGAGGGCAACGAGGTCACTCTGGAGGAAAAGCTTGCCGACGAGGGCAGGAGCGTGGAGGAGACAACGGCGCTCAAGCTTAGGGTGGAAAGGCTCTATAAGCTCATGCAGGAAAGACTGACTCCCCGTGAGCTTGCCATAGTGACGCAGCGCTACGGCTTGAACGGCGAGAGGGAGAAAACACAGCGTGAGATAGCAGCCGATATGGGCATAAGCCGAAGCTATGTTTCAAGGATAGAGACAAAGGCGCTCGGAAAGCTTAAGGATATATAATTAATTGTATCACCTATGGTGATACCTACATATGGGCGTTAAGCCTTATTTTTTTTTGCGTGTCGATAAAATCGACACTCATGAAAGAAATGCTTGCATTTCTTTCAATTTGTCTAATGTAGGAACCAGCTGTGTTTTCCGCAATTTTGGCATAAATGCCAAAATCACAGAAAAGTTCCTGTCCTCAGGCGGGCAAAGCTCGCCTTGCGGATTTTAGTCTGCGACGCTTTTTTGATTGTGTAAATCATATAGCCTTTTATTTTTTTTGTTAAATTGTATTTTTTTACAGTTTTAGCCCCCGAAGGGGAGCCAAGAACTTGTGGTTAACCTCTGCCTCTCGGCTCCCCCATTGGGGGAGCTGTCACCCGTAGGGCGACTGAGGGGGCTTTGTAATATTTTACATCTCCTGCTTGCAGGAGGTTTTCCTTGAGGCGGGGACTGTCCCTAAAACAGACAAAAAGCAGTTTTGAACGGTGATGTTTAAGCTTATATAACAAGAAGGTATATAAGCACAGGGACTGTCCCCAAAATACAAATACAGTCCGCCTCCTCAGCTGTTTTCCTTAAGCTTATTGCCTATTATCTCCACATTTCTCTTGAGTCTTTCATCCGTGGGCGAGGCGTTATATGCTTTTTCGGCAAGCTCCATTGCCTTTTTGTACATACCCATGTTATAAGCGGCGAGCGCGCCCAGGTCATATGGCGTATGATCCCAGCAAAAACCCTCGTTTATATATGTGGAGGGCTTTTCCTTTATTTCGAGAGCTTCGTTTATCATGGCGTATACTATGTGCCATTGCTGCCTATCATAGGCAAGCTGCGCCATCTCTATATAGCCCTCCCTGAGATAGGGCGCTTCGCCTATTGCCTTGTAGAGCCATTCCTTTGCCTCCTTTATATTTCCCTCCGCTTTTCGGCAGCGGGCAATGTAACGCATGGAGGCAGACCTTTCGTCGCGCCACACGGCGGAGGGCATATTCAGGTGCATTTTGAGCACGGCGGCAGCCTTTTCCCACTGACCGTAAAACATATATTCCCTGCCAAGATAGTGCACATTCCTGTCATTGGAAGGATCCTCCAGAACGGAAAGCTCCAAAAGCTCCAGATACTGCGCCCTTGATTTTTTGGGGTCGGGATAGTGATTTAAGTGTATTCTGCCCTCAACGGCGTATTTGTCGGGCATATCGCCGTTGTACTCCAGTATCTCATGCACGGGATATATCCATCTGAAGCCCTTGCGCCGATGTATTTTTTCGTACCAAAATGTAGTGCCGGGACTTCCGTCGGCGTTGAAGCTCCATGTATACATATACTTAAGTCTTGTGCAGTCCTCCGTCCATGCGCGCTCCAGCAGGCTTCTCCAGCCTTTTTCCAGAATTTCATCAAGGTCGGTGCATACGCATATATCCACATCCTCGGGCACAAAGTCAAGGGATATGTTCCTTGCGGTATCAAAGCGCCATTGCTTCAGCTTTATGCTCTGAACATGAACTCCCCTTTGCTCAAGCAGCTCCACGGTGTCGTCCGTAGAGCCTGTGTCCGTCACATATATTTCATCTGCCTCCGACATTGAATTTACCCACCTGTTCACAAATTTTGCCTCGTTTTTGCATATGGCATATACAGCAACCTTATATTTGCACATCTGTTTCACCCTATTTCTTTTATGAAATATTTTTTGCCCTGACTCCCCGCCCATCGGACGAGGAGCCGTTTTCGGATGTTTTGGTATCTTATGCTATCTTGGTTATCACTATGTTTGCCGCGCTTGCCTGTTCGTCCTGCGTGCCTGCCGAAAGCGTTATCTCGCCGCCGCCCGTGTTTTGGAGAGAGAGTGTCTGACCGTCCGATGCGTTTATTACAGCCATGCCCGTAAGCTCTCCGCCGTCCGCCGTGCTTACGGTGGTGTAGTCAAGAGGCGTTCCGTCCAGAGTGAGGCTCACCTCCGCCTCGCCCGTGGGATTTACGCGGAAGTTAACGATATAATATCCCGCCTCGTTCAGCGTAAATGTGGAATCGTCGGTCTTTGTTATTGCCATGCCTACCTCCGAGCCTGTGTCGGGGAATGCAACATTGCTGCCCGACTGTACGGTCTGCGGAGCATCGGAGTTTACAAGGTCGTAGTAGCTTCCCGCTGCCGTCACACCTGCGGGACCCGTGGGACCTGCTTCACCTTGAGGACCTGCCGCACCGGCGGGACCCGTGGGACCTGCTTCACCTTGGGGACCTGTCGCGCCCGCGGGACCCGTAGGACCTGCTTCACCCTGCGGACCCGTAGCGCCTGTAGCGCCCGTAGGACCTGCTTCACCCTGAGGACCCGTAGCGCCGGCGGGACCCGTGGGACCCGCTTCACCTTGAGGACCCGTAGCGCCTGTCGGTCCCGTAGCACCGGTAGGTCCTGTTGCACCCGCCGGACCTGTCGCGCCTGTCGGACCCGTTGCGCCGGCGGGACCCGTGGGACCTGCTTCACCTTGGGGACCCGTAGGACCTATTTCACCTTGGGGACCCGTCGCACCTGCGGGACCCGTAGGACCCGTTTCACCCTGCGGACCAGTTGCGCCCGCGGGACCCGTGGGACCTGCTTCACCTTGAGGACCAGTTGCGCCTGTAGCGCCCGTTGCGCCCGCCGGACCTGTCGCACCTGTAGGTCCTGTTGCACCTGTCGGACCCGCAGCGCCCGTAGGTCCGGAGGCAGGACCCGCAGGACCCATTGGACCTGTCGGACCGGTAGGACCTTGTATGCCCTGCGCGCCTCTTTCACCCGTTGGTCCCGTAGGACCCAAAGAGCCTCTCATGCAGCAGCACCTGTTGTAGCTGTCGGCGCAGCTACCGCGGTAATTTGCCATAAAAATCCCTTCCTTCTTATTATATATACATCGGAGCAAAGCCCCGATACTTTAATATATAGCAAATTATACCATTTTGTTACACCGCGTCGTATAATGACCGCATAAGCTTACTTTTTGCGTTTTAAATAAATTATTAAGAATAAAAAGGTTTACATATTTGTCAAAAAACTGTATAATTAATATGTAAATTTGTCTTTTATTTGCGGAGGTCGGTATGGACGAAATAAAAAATAACGGCAATGAAAACAATGAAAATATAAATATAAATAACGAAGGCGAAAGCAATAAGGCATCAGAGGGCGAAAAGAAAACATCTGCGCCCAAAAAGGATATAAAGCCCGTTCCGCAAAAGACGGGCAAGGCTCAAAAGGGCAAAAAGAACCCCCAAAAGAAGTCCGACAAAAAGCCAGGGAAAAAGCCTCTCATAGGCAGGAAGCATAAAAAGCCCGTATTGAGAGTTGTGGAGGGCACGGGAGGAAAGCCCAAGCCCGCAAATGAGGTCGGAAAGTCGGACAAGACAGCGGCAAAGAAGCCCGAAAGCACGGCAGCGGCAAAAAAGGCTCCCGAAAAGGAAACGAACACAAAGCCCAAGCCATCGCAAAGCAGAAAGCCCCGCCCGCCCAAAAAAGCATCTAACGCAAAAAAGCTCAAGGCAGCAATAAGCGGTAAAAAGGGCATATTCGGCTTTTTAAAGGTAAACAGAGTGTCCGTAACGGCTATTCTGGCGATAATAGTTCTGCTTGCCGCCGCCATATTCTTCAATTCGCACAATGTAATGGAGATAGGCGAAAAGCAGACCATGTTTTCTAAGGAATACAGCATGAGTTCAAAGGCGGATTTCAGCGTTCTGGGCGACAATATATTCTATGTTTCAAAGGACGGCATGATATTCCTCGATAAAGACGGCAATCCCCTCTGGACGGATACCTTCACAATGTCATCGCCTTATATGCTCTGCGACGGGGATTATGCCGCAGTTGCGGATTCGGGCAGCAAGACTGTGAATGTATACGACAAGTCGGGCAAGCTCTATCAGGTGTCGGCGGCAGGTCCCATAACCACATTTGCCGTCAATCCTCTGGGCTGCTGCGCAGTCGTGTGCAAGCTGAATGACGACTACAGAGTGGATGTATATTCCAACACGGGCGAAACCATGTTCGAGTGCGCCAGAGCCTCAAAGGACGGCATACCTCTCGGCATAGATATATCCGACGACGGCAGCGTTGCCGCCATAACGCTTGTGAACTACTATAACGACATAAAGATAAACTCCAGCGTGCTTTTCTATTACACGGTGAAGTCCGAGGCGCAGACGGCGGAGTCGAGCGACGGACTTATAAGCGCGGTAGAGGTGCCCGATGCTCTTGCGGGCATAGTAAAATTTATGCCCGATAATTTCTGCATTGTGGCAAGCGACAAATCTCTTATGTATATAGACTGTTCCGGCAGCAGCAAAAAGGATGAGGAGCAGCCTCGGTTCGATAAGGAATGGGAAAAGACCTTCAAAAATTACATAACCGCGTTTGATATAGTCAACAATAAGGAAATAGCGATAGCCTTCGGCGAGTCCGTTTCGGTGGTTGACGAACAGGCGATAGCCGAGGAAAACACAGTACATTGGTACAACCTAAGGGGCAGGGAGATAGGCTCGGCAAGGTCGGAGGAAAGGATAACGGATATATCCTCGTCCGACAAGGGCACAATAATTTCAACGGGCAAGGACTTCACAGCCTGCAATTCAAGAGGCAGAGAGCTGTGGAGCTACAAGGCAATACAGAGCGTCACGGGAATGAAATTCTATGATTCCGAGGACAGAGTGGTGCTCATAACTCCCACAAGTATGCGTATTCTGGATGTCAGAAAGGGCGCAAAGATGCAGGAGGAGGAAACCGAGGCGACAGCCGACAAGGCGGCGGAAGAAAACAATGCCGAGGAGGAAAGCGCACCCGAACAGACGCAGGCGGTAGGTCAAGACGGATAGCTTATGAGCCGAAAAAAGGAGGGCAATTATGAATATAATGGACTTTTCAAACTATATTTTGGACATAGTGATAATAGTCACGGTGCTTCTTTTCACATTTATATTTGCGGCAAAGGGGCTTGTGCACAGCCTTCTCAGGTCGTTTTCATGGGTGATATCCATAGGCGCGACATATCTGCTCTATCCCATTATAAGCGGTCTGCTGCGCTCCACATTCATATTTGAAAGCCTGAGAAAGGGCATATATTCCGCCATGAAGCTTGAAAATGTGAGCGCTCAGGGCGGAACGGGACAGATAAAGGCAATAAATCTGCTTGCCATACCCAAGGGACTCAAAAATATGCTCGTGGACAACAACAATTCCGTGATATATGAGCTTTTGGGCGTGCATGATTTCAAGGATTACATTGCGGGCTTTATAGCCAACATAATGCTCAATATTATTGTGAGCGTGCTTGTGTTCATAATAATACTTATCATTATAAAGGTGGCTGCGGGCGCACTGGACATAGCGTCCAAAAAAATGCCCGTTGTCAAAAATCTCAACAGCTTCGGCGGAGGCGTGCTGGGCTTTGCATGGGGCATAATATTCATATGGGTGATAATGTCTGTGCTTACTCTTTTTGTCACAACTCCTGTCTTTGCCAACATAGTGGATATCATAGAGCGCTCTATAATAGGAAGGATACTCTACGACAACAATATTATAATGAATGTGCTCCTTGCCAAGCTCTTTGGCTGGGGCTGAGGCTGAAAAATGGAAACATATATTACCGTGCGCGGTGCGGGCGAGGCGGAAATAACGGAAAAAAAGTCGCGCTTTATAGCGCATATATATCCCGTTTTGTCCGAGAAGGACGCGCTTGGACTAATAGAAGCGACAAAAAAACAATATTGGGACGCAAGGCACAACTGTTATGCTTATGTCATAGGCACGGGGGCTAATCCCCTCTGCCGTTACTCGGACGACGGAGAGCCGCAAGGCACGGCGGGTATGCCCATGCTGGATGTGCTCAGGGGCAGGGATATAAGGAATACTCTTGTGATAGTCACAAGATATTTCGGCGGAACTCTCCTCGGCACGGGCGGACTTGTGAGAGCCTACAGCTCGTCTGCGCGCGCGGGGCTTGAGGCTGCGGGGCTTGTGCGCAAGATACCCAATGTAAGACAGCATATAACTGTGGACTACACCCTTTCGGGCAAGGTGCAGTATGAAATAATGAACGGAGGACATACCCTTGAGGACACACTTTATACCGACAAGGTGGAATTTGTGGTATTGAGCGAGCTTGACAGGGCGGAAGGTCTTGTAAAAAGCGTTGTGGATATCACAAGCGGCAATGCTCAAATAACGGCGGAGGAAGATATAGTCTACGCCGATAAGGATATATAATAAAAAGGAGAGATCACCATGAAAAAACTGTTATTGGCGCTGGCGTTGGCGCTCTGCATAAACACGACCGCCTTCGGCGCGTCACACAACAGCGTCACAAGATATCAGCACCTTAAAAACGGCGCTTCGCTTTCGGCAGCGTCGCTTGAAATAACTCCCTATAACGAGATAGAAACAGGCTCGTCCATAATAATAACATTCTCAAATGCGACTGTTTTTTCGCAGGATATAATAGACGGCAGTTGTATGGACTCCAGGGAAAAGGGCTACAGACCCGGAGGCTATCAGTATTCCAATGATGGAGTGCAGTGGGACAGATCGGACGGCTTTTTCGATTTTATGCCCAATGTAGGTAACTCCGAGCTCCCTTATTATATAAAAAGAATAAATGATGAGCAGATAGAGGTAAGGCTCATGAATCTGCCCGATAACTATGCCAACGGCACTCTTGAGGATATAAACGGTTCAAAGAAGGCGCCTTATTACAGCATTCCTCTTGTAGTATATGCCGACATAGAAAGAGGCGACGGCGAGGTGGGTATGCGCGTTGACAGCAACGGAACCTCCATAAGCGACATGGGCTATGCAAAGGTAAACGACAGCGCTTCCCAGTCTACTACCGTAAAGGAAAGCACCACCGAGACCACGACCCGACACACCGAAGCAAAGTCCGACACACAGAGCAATACGGAAAATAAGCTTGACAATAAGGTCGAGGTCACGATAGGCGCTTACACAATAAGCGTAAACGGCAAGAGCGTTGCCTTGGACGCTCCCGCTTATATACAGGGCACAGGCTCCACAATGCTGCCTTTGAGAGCGGTAAGCCAAGGCGTAGTGGGCAGTGAGGACTGCGTGAGCTGGGATGCCGCCACAAAGACGGCAGTCATATCCTATGGCGGAAATACCGTCAGCTTCACGGCAGGCTCGGATAAGGCTTTGATAAACGGCAAATCCGTCACTATGGCAAACGGCGTAAAGGCGGAGATAGTAAATAGCAGAATGTTTGTGCCCTTCAGAGCACTCGGCGAGGCGCTCGGCGCGGATGTCAGCTGGATAGCCGAGACCAAGACGGCAGTTTTCAATTAAATGACTAAAAGTGGACATTGAAAAGTCAAAAGTGGACATTGAAGGCTAAAAGGTGGACATTGAACAACTCAAATAGGCAAGGGCAGGTACAAATTCAAAAAACAACAATAGGCTATGGGCGCCGAAAAAAAGGCGCCCATAGCTTATACATCCAAAAATTTCAACTTTCTTCAAAAACCTCTTGACAACCCTTCCCCTTTATGTTACTATAATAAAGACGCGTATCGTCTTTTTTTTGTGTGGGAAAAACACACGGCGACAAATTTAAAAAACAAAATTTAATTATTCAGAAAGAGGTGGAAGTCTTGAGAACAAGAATTACTTTAGCTTGTACAGAGTGTAAGCAGAGAAATTACGACACTATGAAGGACAAGAAAGTACATCCTGACAGAATGGAAACTAAGAAGTATTGCAGATTTTGCAAGACTCATACTTTGCACAGAGAGACGAAGTAATTTGTCTTTTATGAAAGGGGAAAGTCAGAATGGCAGATAATAAGGTTACTTTTTCAAGCTGGTTAAAGGTACACGTTGCAGAATTCAAGCGTATTATATGGCCCAGCAAGGCTGAAATAGCAAGGGAGACCGTTTCCGTTATAGTTGTTTCGCTTTTGTTCGGCGTAATAATTATCGGCTTTGACTTTATAGTAAGCACTGCCTACAATGCGCTTATGACATTGGTAGGTTAAGTTTAAGTGAGGTTTATGTAAATGTCAGAAGAGCTTAAAAATCAGCTAAGATGGTATGTGATTCATACCTATTCCGGCTATGAAAACAAGGTCAAGACCAATATAGAAAAACTCGTGGAGAACAGCGGGCTCGAGGACTACATTCAAGAGGTCTCGGTCCCTATGGAGGAAGCGGTTGAGGTCAAAAACGGTGTTAAGAAAACAGTGCTCAGGAAGAAATTTCCCGGCTATGTTCTTCTTAAAATGATAATGAATGACGAGACATGGTACGTTGTCAGAAACACCAGAGGTGTTACCAGCTTTGTTGGCCCCGGCAGTAAGCCCGTGCCCCTCACTGAGGCAGAGGTCTATTCAATGGGACTTGAAAGCATGGACATCACGGAAGTCGACTATGCGGTCGGCGACAGTGTGACGGTAACATCGGGCGCATTTGCGGACAATGTTGGTGTTATCAAGGAAATAAATATCGCAAAGAAAACGGTTACGGTTGCTATTTCCCTGTTTGGTCGAGAGACCCCCATGGAGCTGGATTTCACACAGGTCCAGCCGTTGGTGAACTAATCGTATTTGAGCGTCCTTACGGCGTTCAGTGGGAGGGAAAACCCCATTATCCCGCTAATTACCACATTTATTAGGAGGTGCCTTAAAAATGGCAAAAAAGGTTGAAGGTTTTATTAAGTTACAGATCGCTGCCGGCAAGGCTACACCGGCTCCGCCTGTTGGCCCCGCTTTAGGTCAGCACGGCGTAAACATTATGGGCTTTTGCAAGGAGTTCAACGAGAGAACTTCAAAGGACGCAGGTCTCATAATCCCCGTAGTCATCACAGTTTATCAGGACAAGAGCTTTACATTTATTACAAAGACTCCTCCCGCTGCCGTTCTTCTCAAGAAGGCTTGCAAGATCGAGTCGGGTTCAGGTGTTCCCAACAAGACTAAGGTTGCCACTATTTCAAGGGCTGAGGTTCAGAAGATAGCAGAAATGAAGATGCCCGATCTCACAGCAGCCACTATGGACGCTGCCATAAGCATGATCGCAGGTACAGCCAGAAGTATGGGTATTGTTGTAGAAGACTAATTTTGTTTATTGCGTGGGAGGGAATGCTCCCGATATTACCACTTAAGGAGGAACTATCGTGAAAAGAGGAAAGAAATATCTCGAAAAAAGTAAGCTCGTTAACAGAGCAAATTTATATGATGTAAGCGAAGCTTGTGCGCTGATACCTCAGCTGAGCACAGCTAAGTTTGATGAGACAGTTGAGGCGCATATCCGTCTCGGCGTTGACAGCCGTCATGCCGATCAGCAGGTAAGAGGCGCAGTTGTTCTGCCTCACGGCACAGGCAAAACTGTCAGAGTTCTTGTTTTTGCAAAGAATGCAAAGGCTGATGAAGCAACAGCCGCAGGCGCAGACTATGTAGGCGCTGAGGATCTCGTTGCAAAGATACAGCAGGAAAACTGGTTTGAGTTTGATGTTGTAGTTGCCACTCCCGATATGATGGGCGTTGTCGGAAGAATAGGTAGAGTTTTAGGTCCCAAGGGACTTATGCCCAACCCCAAGGCAGGCACTGTAACTATGGATGTAGCAAAGGCTATCGAGGAAATTAAAGCAGGTAAGATCGAGTACAGACTTGATAAGACCAATATTATCCACGTACCCGTAGGCAAGGTTTCCTTCGGCGCAGATAAGCTCAAGGATAACTTCCAGACTCTTATGAGCGCTATCATCAAGGCTAAGCCCGCCGCTGCAAAGGGTACTTACCTTAAGTCGGTCGTTCTCACGACTACTATGGGTCCCAGCGTTAAGGTAAACGCTGCCAGAATTGCAGAATAAAAAACTGAATAATTAAATTTGTCAGAAAAACCGCCCATCGGGCGGTTTTTTAATGTGCTTGCAGGGGGCGGTATTCAATTTTTGTGTAGGGGTGTGTTATTGTCTGCCCGTAAAAAAGGCTCCCTCCGGGAGGGAGCTGGCGCCCGAAGGGCGACTGAGGGAGAATGCGTTATACACATTTTTACTCCTTCCACCGCCTTCGGCGGTCCCCCTCCCTCAAAGAGGGAGGCTTTCCGTGTCCCCAACCTTAAAAATTAAAAAGGCGTAAAAATACGCCTTTTTTCAAAAAAATCATCATCTATTAAATATCTCGCAGAGATATTTAAGCTTCTCCGACATTTCCTCCGTGAGGCTCCCCTCCTCAAAGCGGAACTGCCAATTGCCGCCGCCCACGCCGGGCGTATTCATTCTGGCGCTCGCATCAAGCCCTATCACATCCTGAACGGGTATAACGGCATATTTTGCGCTCGAGGCTATCGCAAGCCTTATGAGATCCCAGTTTATGTCCTCTCCGCTCACATTCATATAGCGCCTTATATAGTCCTTGTCCTTGTCGCTCTGCTCGCTGTACCAGCCTATGGTGGTGTCGTTGTCGTGAGTGCCCGTGTACACTACATAGTTGTCTTTCTCGTAGTTATGCGGGAGATAAGCGTTTGAGCTGTCGTTGAATGCAAATTGCAATATCTTCATGCCGGGAAGTCCCAGCTCGTCCCTGAGCTTTATTACCTCCTCGTTGAGGTCGCCCAAGTCCTCGGCTATTATGTGCAGCGAGCCCAGAGCGCCCTCTATTGCATCAAAAAGCTCCCTTGCGGGACCCTTGTTCCATTTTCCGTTCACGGCGGTCTCCTCGCCCATAGGCACCGACCAATAGCTTTCAAAGCCCCTGAAATGGTCGATACGCACTATGTCTACATATTCCAGTATGCTTTCCGTCCTCTTTATCCACCAGTCGTAGCCCTCCGCCTTGTGATTTTTCCAGTTGTAGAGCGGATTTCCCCAGAGCTGACCCGTCTTGCTGAAATAGTCGGGAGGAACGCCTGCCACCTTTGTGGTAAAGCCCTTTGTGTTTATGTGGAAGAGCTCCCTTTTGCTCCATGTGTCGGAGCTGTCGCTTGCCACAAATATGGGAATGTCGCCTATTATCTCGATCCCTTTTTTGTTGGCATATGCCTTGAGCTCCAGCCATTGTCTGCTGAATTCAAACTGCAAAAATTTATAGAAATCCACATCCTTTTTGAGCATCCTGCCGTATTTTTCAAGCGCCGACGGCTCTCTGTCCCTGAGCGCCTTCGGAAAGCTGTTCCACGCTCCGCCGTAAAAGCAGTCCTTTATGGCGTCTGTTGTCATTATTTTTTGCGCGCTCTTGTAGTACGCCTTGTATTCCTTGCTTTCGTATGTGTTCCTTCTTTCCGCAATGAAGTGATTTTTGCAAGCCATAAAAAGGGCGTAGTCCTCCAGCCAGAAGCTGTTTTTGCGGCAATACGCCTTGAAAGCCTTGTCGTTTAAGTCAAAATTGGCAAATGCCTTTTTGTATATGTCATATTTGAAGTCGAGCACTCTGCCGTATTCCACTTTTTTTGTATTGAAATTGGGCGCATACTCTATGTCCCTTTCGTCAAGCAGTCCCTCCTCTGCCATAAGCTCGGGGCTTATAAGCAGGGGATTGCCCGCAAATGTCGAAAAGCTCTGATAGGGACTGTCGCCAAAGCCCGTATGTCCCAGCGGAAGTATCTGCCACATCTTCTGTCCCGCATTTTCCAGAAAGTCCACAAACTCCCTGCCATAGCCTATATCGCCTATTCCGTACTTCGAGGGAAAGCTTGTGGGGTGCGCCAAAATACCGCATTTTCTCATATAAAAACAACTCCTTTGTAAAAATTTTCTAAATTTATATTATGCTTTAGTGTACATACTAATATTGAGGAAAACCCTAAATATATTTTTTAAGGAGGAAAACAATATGTCAAAGAAACTTATTGCTCTCGCTCTTGTATGTCTGCCTATAGCCCTTGTGGGCTGCGGCTCTGATAATAATAATACCACAACTGCGGGTAATAATGCAAGCGGAAACGGAAATAACGATACCGAACAGACCACCTCCGTTGTGTCCGACGGAAATATGGGTTCGGGCGACGCGCAGAATAACGGCACGGCGGCAGGCGGAGCTGCCACGGGCAACGGCACGGATACGGGCGACGCAGCCATGAACGGCACGGGCGGAAACGAAAACTCCGTTGCGGGAAAGGTCGGCGACGCGGTTGAGAATATAGGCGACGGCATAGGCAACGCAGTCGATGACATTGGCAAGGCGGGCAGCGCAGCAATATCGGGCGGAAACGCAAAATAATTAAAAAAGGAGGTGAATACCTCCTTTTTGTGTGCAGATATTGTTTTATAAGTGTGATCACATCGGCTGTCCTGTATATTCCGTCAAGGGCAAAAAATTTCATTTTACTGTTGTAAACTCGCGCGTTTTATGCTAAAATGAATAAAGCAATCAAATAAAGAGGTAAACTGATATGGACAATAATATTTTCATTGCCTTTGACAACAAAAAGACGGCGGCTTGCATAGCCAAAATACTTGTGTCAAACGGCAGCAATGTTGTTTCCGTCTCGAAGTCGGCTTCGGAGCTTATGCATTCCCTCTCGTATTATCATGGAGGAGTGATAATAACGGGATGCACCTTCGGCGGGATAACTATGGAAAAAGAAAATTTGGGGATATCAGACGATTTTACATTCATTATAATAGGCAACAGGGCGCAGCTTGACAACTTCCCGGAGGAAGGCGCCTTCAAGCTCTCCACGCCCCTGCAAAAAAACGACCTCATATGCTCTGTGGATATGCTAATGGCTATGGACACGGACGCATCGTTCCACAGGCAGAATGCCTGTCGTTATGAGCAAAAGCTCATTCTGCGCGCAAAGCATATGCTCATAGACCGCTATTCCATGACGGAGGAGCAGGCGCACAGATATATGCAGAAGAAGAGTATGGACACGGGCAGGAAGCTCTATGAAATAGCCGTCATAATACTTGGCATATAGGCATACATATTTTTGCTTAACATTTATATTTTCATTGACTTTTAATGCGTATTCTAGTATAATTTATAGAGTTGATAAACTCACAGTCTATGTAAAAAATCAGGGAGTGAAAGAAATGGCAGAAGAAAAGAAAATTATTTTAACAAGCGATGGTATGACAAAGCTTAAGGACGAGCTTGAAAATCTCAAGGTCGTAAGGCGTAAGGAGGTTGCCGCAAAGATAAAAGAGGCGAGAGCGCAGGGCGACCTTTCCGAAAATGCCGAGTACGACGCGGCTAAGGAGGAGCAGGCGGAGATAGAGTCCAGGATCGCCACCATTGAAAAGATGATAAGAAATGCCGAGGTGATAGGCGAGGATGAGCTTAACACGGGCAGAGTGAATCTGGGCAACAAGGTGACCGTGCTAGATGAGGAATTTGACGAGGAGCTTACCTACACCATAGTGGGTCCTGCCGAGGCAGATCCCGCAGACTTCAAGCTCTCTAACGAGTCGCCTCTCGGTCAGGCGCTCATGGGTCGTTCCATAGGCGATGTTGTGGAAAACAACGCGCCCGACGGCATTCTTAAGTTTAAAATTTTGGATATACAGTAATACAGCGGGAGAATAATTATGGCAGACAATCAGAATAAGCCCCTTGAGGGAAAGGCGCTCAATGAAATATTGAAGGTCAGGAGAGAAAAGCTTGCGGCTTTGCAGGAGATGGGCAGGGATCCCTTTGTTATAGTCAAAGCCGATGTTACGGAGCACAGTATGCAGATAAAGGACAACTATGACGATTTTGAAGGCAAATCGGTCGCTATAGGCGGCAGACTTGTGAGCAAGAGAGTTATGGGCAAAGCCAGCTTCTGCGATGTTCAGGACCGCGACGGCAGAATACAGTGCTATGTTACAAGGGATAACCTCGGCGAGGAGGAGTATAAGCTTTTCAAAAAGCTGGATATAGGCGATATCGTTTCCGTTAAGGGTACTGTTTTCAAGACCAAAATGGAGGAAATTTCCGTTTCCGCAACGGAGGTCACACTGCTTTCAAAGAGCCTTCAGGTGCTCCCCGAGAAGTTCCACGGTCTTAAGGACCCCGACCTGAGATACAGACAGAGGTATGTCGACCTTATAGTCAATCCCGAAACAAAGAGAAACTTCATTATAAGAAGTGCCGTTATACGCGCCGTAAGAGGCTATCTTGACAATCTGGATTTCCTTGAGGTGGAAACGCCTATCCTCCAGACCATACCCGGAGGCGCGGCTGCAAGACCCTTTATAACGCACCATAACACTCTCGATATAGATATGTATATGAGAATTGCCCTGGAGCTCCCTCTTAAGCGCCTTATAGTGGGCGGACTTGAAAGAGTTTACGAGCTGGGCAGAGTTTTTAGAAACGAGGGCATGGACGCCAACCATAACCCCGAATTTACCCTTTTGGAGCTTTATCAGGCTTATACCGATTATTACGGCATGATGGACATAACGGAGGGCATTATAAAGGAAGTGGCACGCAAGGTCGCAGGCACGGACAAGATAACATATCAGGGAGTGGAGCTGGATTTCTCAAAGCCCTTTGAGAGGATAACAATGGTTGACGCCGTTAAGAAATATGCGGGCGTTGACTTTGACGATATACACAGCCTTGACGAGGCGAGAGCCGCAGCAAAGGAGCACGATGTGGAGTTTGAGCCTATTCACGAAAAGGGCGATATCCTCAATCTTTTCTTTGAAAAATATGTGGAGGATAAGCTCATACAGCCCACATTCCTTATGGATCATCCCGTGGAGATATCTCCGCTCACAAAGAGAAAGCCCGACAAGCCCGACTATACGGAGCGCTTCGAGCTTTTCATATGCGGTCATGAGTATGCCAACGCTTACAGCGAGCTGAACGACCCCATAGACCAGAGAAAGCGTTTTGAGCGTCAGGAACAGCTCAGAGCCAACGGTGACGAGGAGGCAAATATGATAGACGAGGACTTTATGCTCGCTCTTGAATATGGCATGGCGCCAACGGGCGGCATGGGCATGGGCATAGACAGACTTGTTATGCTCTTTACGGACGCCCCGACAATAAGGGATATACTCCTGTTCCCGACAATGAAGCCAATCGGCGGAAACGGTGAGGAAAAGGAATAATATAGTATAAAGCTATCAAAAAAACGGCAAAACCTAAAAAAGGTATTTGCCGTTTTTTAATGCAGGAAGTGATTGATAATTTAAAATTAGTCAATCATAAATTAGTCAAATATAAATTACTCATTTATACTTGACTAATTTGCCTTTGTATGTTATTATGTAATTAACATACAAACGGAGGTTGTGTAAATGTTCATAGGCAGAGAACGTGAGCTTAAGACACTTGACAATTTATACAAATCGGATAAATTTGAATTTGCAGTCATCTATGGCAGACGGCGTATAGGCAAAACTGCGCTTATAAATCGGTTTATAGGGGATAAAAGAGCCATATATTTTATGGGCGTGGAGAGTAATGCAAAGCAAAATCTTGAAAACTTATCAAAAAACATTATGGAGTTTGCAAGCGGTTTTGAAACGGAATCAGCCTTTCTTTCCTTTCAGGCTGCGCTTGAATATGTGTTTAAGCTTGCGGAAAAGGAAAGAATTATACTTGCGATTGATGAATATCCTTATGTGGCTCGTTCGTCAAAAAGTCTTGCATCCACATTGCAGCTCTTGATAGACAAATACAAGGACACATCAAAGCTTATGCTAATTCTCTGCGGTTCTTCCATGTCATATATGGAGGATAATGTGCTTGCTTATAAAGCCCCTCTCTATGGCAGAAGAACGGCACAGATCAAGCTGCTGCCCTTTGATTTTGAAGAAACCTGCGCCTGCTTTAAAAAATTGTCCGACATAGACAAAGCCGTCATTTATGGCATTGTGGGCGGCACACCGCAGTATCTTTTGCAGATGAGCGATAAGCTGAGCATAGAGGATAATATAAAAAACACATATCTCAATACAATGTCATTTCTCTATGAGGAGCCGACCAATCTTTTAAAGCAGGAGGTCCGTGAGCCTGCAATATACACGGCTATCATTGCCGCTATTGCAACGGGTTCGTCAAGAATGTCCGAGATATCAAGCAAAGTAGGCGAAGATACCAATGTTTGTACGAACTATATTAAAAACCTTATAAATCTTGGAATCGTGCAAAAGGAAACACCCTACGGAGAAAAGGCTTCCAGAAAGTCAATTTATTCCATTGAGGATAATATGTTTCGTTTTTGGTATCGTTTTGTACTTGATAATAATTCAATCATTGCCCGCGGCGCTGCCGATTTGGCTTATAAACGCATTGAACCTCAGCTTTCCGATTATATGGGCAAGGTTTTTGAAGAAATTTGTAAGCAATATCTTTGGAAACAGCTTCTTTCCGGCAACTGTCCGGTAGCGTTTAATTCTCTCGGTCGTTGGTGGGGCAGCGATCCAAAAGAAAAAAGCCAAGCCGAAATTGATATTATGGGCGAACAGGACAAAAATACAGCCCTTTTTGCAGAATGCAAATGGACAAACGAAAAGGTTGACCTCGGCGTTTTGGAAACTCTTGTAAAGCGAAGCGAACTGTTTAATTATACAACAAAGCATTACTACCTGTTTTCAAAGTCGGGATTCACAAAAGGGTGTATTGATAAGGCGAATGTGATGGGTAATGTGAGTTTGGTTGAGTTTTCTACTATTATTAAAAGATAAATAAGAAAGATATTTAATAGATTATATTTCAGGACGAGAAGTACTGAATGGACCAGAAGAAAGAGAGGCAACCCAAGTTTTTTCTAAAATTACGGTAGAAGATTATAGTTATCTAAAGGATATTATTATAATTAGACTACAATATTGTGTTAAAGAAAGACCTTTAGATGTGAAAAAAAGAATGTCCAGTTGTTATAGCGATATTTAAGACTTCGACCAAACATGATGATGAAGTATATATAATTGTTGAGTGCAAAAAGAAAAATAGAAAAGATAAACGAACTTAATTAGAAGATTATATGAGATTTTCTAGAACAGAATTAGGTGTATGGTTTAACGGAAAGGAACGTCTGAATATAAAAAAATATGAAAAGAACGGTAAAGTATTTCTTTATGAAATACCAGATATTCCACATTATGGACAAGGAGTAGAATATATAGGTTTATATAAAAGAAAGGATCTTATTAAACCAACTAGTCTAAAATCAACTTTAAAAGATACAACTAGGAACTTTTTATGTTGTAATAATAAATCTGCCATATGGTAGTAAAATAAAAGTTGTTGGAAATAACACTCTTTCACAGTTTGAATTAACTCATAAATGGAAATATGATAGTAAAAAAGGAATGGAAAAAGGAGGTAATTAAATTGAAACAGTTTTTATACCTTGATATTGATATCGTTAATTCGATTATTGCACAGTCTAACAATGGTCTTGTACAAACATTATCAAACGAACAAGAAAAATCCGAAGCAGAGTCGGACGCAATTACTTCAAGCGTTCAAGCTGATGGAACAATAGGGGGAGCTATTTTCAAATTCGCCAAAGCTGAAGTGGATTTATCAGGAAAATTAGAGGCGATAGAAAATGGTGCATCAACCTTTGTTTCAAGAGAAATAATATCGAAAACATTACATGACGCGGCATTTGATATAGCGTATTCAAATATTTCTCCTAAAAAATTTAATAAAGGTGAAGATAATTCTGATGACTATGGGGATTATGTGGAATTAACAAGAGTTTTTGACTTTGTGGATATTGAATATTTAGATAAACTGTTTGATAAAAATGGTCTGATTGATTTCTTCAAGAAAACATCTAAGGAAAAAATTGAAACTGAAGTGAATGCCGCAACAGAAGGGATGAACAGAGAACAGCTTAGAACAGTAAGCTCCAAAGTAAAAGGAGAAATAAAAAAGTTGGTTGATGCAAGTAACAAACAGTATGATGATATCCATGAAATGATAACGGCATTCAAACAATTATTGCCGTATTCACGAATGCTCATTTCTTCAGATGGATACCTTATCCCCTTAGACGATAAATATTTTAGAATTAATCCATCAAACTTGGGATTTAAATACGGAGGCGAAATAACCTGCGTTGGAATGGTGACGAATATTATTGGAACGGATACTGATCCGTGTGATGATAAAAACATATTTGCGACCCTTCAATTTACAGTGAACGAAGCATTACGTGCAATACTCCCAACAAAAGAAGAAAATTTATGTGTGATTCATCCTATAGCCGTATTTTATGAATAAAAATAAAAGCAGCAAACCGGCGGTCTGCTGCTTTGTTATATATCTGATTATCTAAAATCATCAAGCTAGGTTTGGAACTGTTCTAGGGTGATTTCGCCGTTATAGCATTTTTACGTTTTATCTGAGCGAGTTTGCTGTATTATTACAATTTACTGATTTTGAGAAGATAAAAAATGGCAGATTGTCTTTTTTGTATTCCAATCGGAGCGAACAGCTATCCCATTGGCACGCTATTTTGCTTGCATAGTCTGGCGTATCATATTTTTCATAACTGTAGGCGGCAAAAGTAGATATATTTTAAGAAAGAGTAAACAGGTTTTCGAGGCGCTGTAACATATTCACAAAATTAGTTCCCGACAATGAAGCCCATCGGCGGAAATGGTGAGGAGAAGGAATAAAACAAATAATATATTCCGAGAGTGACCTATCCGGTCGCTCTTTTTCTTTGATACAAAATTTTCTTTATATACCCCCGCTTTTATGTTATAATCAATATATCAACAACGGGAGGTACGAAATGCTCAAGGAAATACTTTTACAGGCGGAGAAGCCTGCGCGATATATAGGAAACGAAATCAACATGGTTAAAAAGGACCCCAAAAAGGCGGACATAAGGATAGCCTTCTGCTTTCCCGATGTTTACGAGGTGGGCATGAGCCATCTGGGACTTCAGATACTCTATTACTTTCTGAACAGGCGCGAGGACACCTACTGCGAGCGCTGTTTTGCCGTGTGGCACGACATGGAGAAGCTCATGTGCGAAAACGGCATACCGCTTTTTGCTCTCGAAACGGGCGATCCCATAAGGGATTTTGACTTTGTTGCCTTCACTCTGCAATATGAGATGAGCTATACCAACATAATAAATATGCTGGATATGGCAGGCATACCCATATGGTCAAAGGACAGAGGCGAGGACGATCCTCTGGTGATAGCGGGCGGTCCCTGCGCATACAATCCCGAACCCCTTGCGGACATTGTGGATATATTTTACATAGGCGAGGGCGAAGTGAGCTATGACGAATTTCTGGATATATATGCCGAAAATAAGAAAAACGGCGGCACAAAACAGGATTTTCTGGAAAAATGCCTTAAAATAGAAGGTATATATGTCCCCAAATTTTATGATGTAAATTACAAGGAAAACGGCGAAATAGCCTCATTTGAGCCAAATCATCCCGACGCGCCGAGGGTAATAAAAAAGGTGATAGTAAAGGATATGGACAATGTTTTCTATCCCGACAAACAGCTTGTGCCCCTCATAGAAACGGTGCACGACAGAGTGACGCTCGAGGTGTTCAGGGGCTGCATAAGGGGTTGCAGGTTCTGTCAGGCGGGCTATGTGTACAGACCCGTGAGAGAAAAAAGCTGTGACAGGCTCACGGAGCTTGCGGACAAGCTTCTCAAAAACTCGGGACACGAGGAAATAAGCCTTATAAGCCTTTCAACGGGCGATTACAGGAGCTTTGAGGAGCTTGCGGACAGGCTCATAGAGAGCTATTCAAAGGACAGCGTGAGTATTTCTCTGCCCTCGCTCAGGATAGACGCCTTTTCTCTCGACCTTATGGAAAGAGTGCAGGCGGTGAGAAAATCGGGGCTTACATTTGCGCCCGAGGCGGGCACGCAGAGATTGAGAGATGTCATAAACAAGGGCATAACAGAGGACGAAATATTAAGCGGCTGCGCCCTTGCCTTTGCGGGCGGCTGGAACAGAGTGAAGCTCTACTTCATGACGGGACTGCCCACCGAAACGGATGACGACCTCATGGGAATAGTAAAGCTCTCCGAGGCGATCGTGGACAAATACTTTGAAATACCTAAGGAGGACAGGAAGGGCAGACCCGTTTCCGTAACGGTCAGCTCCGCCTGCTTTGTGCCCAAGCCGTTCACGCCGTTTCAGTGGTGCGCGCAGTCCACAATAGACGAATTCACGAGAAAACAGCGCCTTGTCAAGACGAGCATGACAAGAAAACAGGTGAAGTATAACTATCACGAACCGCATTTAAGCTCTCTCGAGGGCGTCATGGCAAGAGGCGACAGACGAGTGGGCAAGGCGATATACAGAGCTTGGGAGCTGGGCGCAAAGTTCGACAGCTGGAGCGAGCTTTTCAACTACGACGCTTGGGTACGGGCATTCAAGGACACGGGAGTTTCGCCCGAATTTTATGCCAACAGGGAGAGGAGCTACGATGAAATACTGCCGTGGGACCATATATCGATAGGCATAGACAAGGATTTCTTTATAAAAGAAGCGGAAAAGGCAAAGGCGGGAGAGGTCACTCCCAACTGCCGTAAGGAATGCGCTCACTGCGGAGCGGCGCGTTTCGGAGGAGGTGTTTGCTTTGAATAACGAGGGCGTGAACAACAACATAAAATACAGGCTTGAGTTTTCAAAAACCGACAGGATGATATATATAGGTCATCTCGACCTTCTCAAGCTCTTTCACAGGATAATAAGGCGCGCGGGCATACCCATAGCCTATTCCTGCGGGTTCAATCCGCATCAGCTCACCACCTTTGCAGTCCCTCTGGCTCTGGGCATAAGCAGCGTGGGCGAGGTGCTCGACATACAGCTTAAGGAATATATGGACTGCTCGGAGCTTACCGAAAGGCTCAACGCCATACTCCCGGAGGGCATAGAGATATTGCAGAGCATAGAGCTTGAAGGCACGGCGGACAACTGCGCCTCGGCGCTGAGATATGCCGACTACTGCGTTATGTTTGACGGTAAGCTTGACGGCATAGAAAAGGCGGTGGACGATATTCTTTCCTCCGAGGAAATAAGCATAGAACGCACCGTAAAGAAAAAGACAAAGACCATAAATATGAGACCTCTCATAAGGAGCATAATATGCGACAACGACGGAGAGAACACCGAGCTTTATATAAACATTGCCACGGGAAGTATGGGAAATCTCAAAATAGATGTACTTCTGGAATATATCTGCTCAAGGCTGGGAAAGGAATTTTGCTTTGAAAAAACGGATATATTGAGAGGCACCATGTACACCGAATACAAGGGGGAGCTTTTGCCGTTATGTCTGGAAGAAGAATTTATGTAGACTGCCTTTCGCCCTTTTACAGAGCCGCGCTCACGGAGGACGGCAGGCTGAGCGAGCTTATACTTGAGGACAAGCACAACACCGTGCTGCCGGGAAATATATACGAGGGCAGAATAGAAAGAATTATGCCGTCGGGCTTTGCCTTTGTGGACATAGGCGAAAAGGAGCCGGTGTTTATGCAGCTCGGTAGGGACAATACCATAAGGGGAATGAAGGTAAAGGGAAATACAGAGCTGCCCGTTCAGGTGATAAAGGAGGGCTATGACGAAAAGCGAGCCGTCGTGTCCGCCGACATAAGCCGAAGCGGAAAATACTGCGTTGTGATAGACGACGGAAAGAACAGCATAGGTGTGTCCGCCAAGATAACCGATGATGAAAAAAGAGAGGCACTGGCGCAGAGCGTAAAGGACATCTCGGACAAATTCAGCATAGTCGTGCGCACGGCGGGCAGGGATGCGGATAAGGACGCCGTGTCGGCAGAAGCAAAAAGTCTCTGTGATGAAATGGAGGAAATGCTCAAAAGAGCGGAATATACTAAGGCTCCTGCCCTTTTGTACAGAGAGGACAGCCCGCTTTTCAGGCTTTTGAGGGACATAGGCGGAGAGGACTGCACGGTTCTGACAAACGACGAGCAGGACTATAAAAAAATAAAGGAGCGCTATGCCGATACGGAGCTTTACATGGGCGATATACCGCTTTTTATGAACTTCGGCATAGAAAAAGAGGTGAACGAGCTTTTCCGCAGAAAGATATGGCTGAGAAGCGGCGGCTACATAGTCATAGATGAAACGGAGGCAATGACCGTAATAGATGTGAACAGCGGAAAGGCGCAGAATGTGGACAAGCTTTTCAAGATAAACTGCGAGGCGGCAAAGGAAGCCGCAAGGCAGATAAGGCTCAGAAATCTGAGCGGTATGATAATAATAGACTTTATAAATATGAAGTCGGGCGAGGAGAAGGAAAGGCTCTATTTTCTGCTCAAGGACGAGCTTAAAAATGACAGAGTGCGCACTCACATAGTGGGTATGACAGAGCTGGGGCTTATGCAGTTGACAAGGCAGAAGATAAGAAAGCCCCTGAGCAGATATATTTATCACACCTGCCCCATGTGCGGGGGTCTGGGCGCTATAAAGGAAAAGGAGCTTGTGGCGGATGACATCCTCGCTCAGCTCATAAACATACTTTCAACAGGTTATTATAACGAGATAACTCTCTCTGCAAATCCCCAAATACTGGAAACGGCGCGCCCCGGACTGGAGGCTCTGGAGAAAAAATACAACGCAAAAATACGGCTGAAACCTATAAATACGAGCCGTTTTGATTGGTACGAAACAGAGAAAAGTCGAATTTAAGGCAGTTTTACTTGACAAGTAACAAAAAAAGTAATAAAATAAGTATGTAGCACTAAGGACGTATGTATATGTGCATTATTACATATGCCCTTTACTCAAGTTTAAAGTAATCAGAAATTCAATCCTTAATTAGCTGCTAAGGATTGGTTTCTGCTTTACTTTATTTGTATGTAAAAATAAATATCCCCCTCGGGATATATGAACTTTGACAATTAAATAGGAGGTGTTCAGACTGGATACGTTAACTTTGATCTGGTTAGGTATCGTCGTTGCTTCCGTTTTGATTTCGTTGATAATAGGTATATTTATAGGTAAATATATCAGAAAGAAGTTTGCCGAGGCAGAGATCGGTTCAGCCGAGAGAGAAGCCGAAAGCATAAAGCTTGAAGCCAGAAAGGCCGCTGAGGCCGCCAAAAAGGAAATGCTCCTTGAGGCAAAGGAAGAAGCGCTCAAGACAAAGAATGAAGTTGAAAAGGAATGTAAGGACAGAAAAAACGAGGTACAGCGCCTTGAAAAAAGGATCACTCAGAAGGAGGACGCCATAGACAAAAAGACCGCCTCTCTCGAAAAGAAAGAGGAACAGCTCAACTCCAAGCTCGAAGCGGCAGAGCAGAAGCACAAGGAGATAGAAGCTCTCAGAGAAAAGCAGCTTAAGGAGCTTGAGAGGATATCGGGTCTTACAACGGAGGAGGCAAAGGTTTACATCCTCGAAAGCGTCAAGGATGAGGTAAAGCACGAAACTGCTGTTATGATCAAGGAAATGGAGGCCGCTGCAAAGGCAGAGGCGGACAAGAATGCGAAGGAAATAATAGCCGACGCCATTCAGCGCTGTGCGGCAGACCATGTTGCGGAAACAACTGTGTCTGTGGTGAACCTGCCCAATGACGAAATGAAGGGCAGAATAATAGGACGAGAGGGAAGAAATATAAGAACTCTCGAACAATTGACAGGCATTAACTTTATTATCGATGATACACCGGAGGCTGTCATATTGTCAGGCTTCGGAGCGCTTAAGCGTGAGATAGCGCGTATAGCTCTCGAAAAGCTCATAATAGACGGCAGAGTACATCCGGGAAGAATAGAGGAAATGGTTGACAAGGCCAGGACGGAAGTCGAGGCCGCTATTAAAGAGGCAGGAGATAATGCTACATTTGAAACTGGTGTTCATGGTCTCCACCCCGAATTGGTTCGTCTTTTAGGTAAGATGAAATACAGAACAAGTTATGGACAAAATGTGTTACAGCATTCCATAGAGGTTTCCCATTTATGCGGTGTCATGGCTGCGGAGCTGGGCGAGGATGTTACCCTTGCCAAAAGAGCGGGTCTGCTTCATGACATAGGCAAAGCTATAGATCAGGATATGGAAGGCACCCATATCGAGCTTGGAGCTGCGCTGTGCAGAAAGTATAAGGAGTCGGCTACAGTCATTAATGCTGTTGAGGCGCATCACGGAGATGTGGAGCCCAAGAGCATCATTGCTGTATTGGTGCAGGCTGCCGATGCTATATCTGCTGCCAGACCGGGAGCCAGAAGTGAAACTCTTGAAACATATATCAAACGTTTGCAGTCGCTTGAGGGCATTGCAGACTCATTCAGCGGAGTTGAAAAATCGTTCGCAATTCAGGCAGGCCGTGAGTTGCGAGTTATGATAGTACCCGAAAAGGTATCTGATGATGATATGGTTTTGATGGCAAGAGATATTGCCAAGAAGATCGAAAATGAGCTCGAATATCCGGGCAATATTAAAGTAAATCTCATTAGAGAAACCAGGGCGGTCGAATACGCCAAATCTTCTAAAGCCAATTAATTTTAAAAATAAAAGAAGCCGAAAGCTATCGGCTTCTTTTTTTGTTTTGTTTATTCGGCTTTGGCGCAGAGCCTTCCGTCCTCGCAGTCTATTGTTATCACACTCCCGCTTTGAAGGTTGCCCGCTATTATCATTCTGCCCACAAGCGTTTCCACATTGGACTGTATGAATCTTCTGAGCGGTCTTGCGCCATAAACGGGATCATAGCCATTGTCTATGATGTAGTCCCTTGCCGCCTGAGTTATGCTTATGGATATCTGCCTGCGCTCTATCCTTCTGTTGAGGTCGTCAAGCATAAGGTCGGCAACGGAGCCTATCTCTGCCTTTGAGAGAGGCTTATAGAACACTATCTCGTCAAGCCTGTTGAGGAATTCGGGGCGGAAGGAGGTCTTTAAAAGTCCCTCCACCTGCGACCTTGCTTCGTCACTTATGGTGTTGTCGCTCTGTATTCCCTCAAGGATGTATTCCGAGCCTAGGTTCGAGGTCAATATTATGATGGTATTCTTAAAGTCCACCGTTCTGCCCTGCGAATCCGTTATCCTGCCGTCGTCAAGCACCTGCAAAAGCACATTGAACACATCGGGATGCGCCTTTTCTATCTCGTCAAAGAGCACTACCGAATAGGGCTTTCTCCTGACAGCCTCCGTGAGCTGTCCGCCCTCCTCATAGCCCACATATCCCGGAGGCGCGCCTATGAGCCTTGATACGCTGTATTTCTCCATATACTCCGACATATCTATGCGCACTATGTTCTTTTCGTCGTCAAAGAGTGCTTCGGCAAGAGCCTTTGCAAGCTCTGTTTTGCCCACGCCCGTGGGACCTAAGAAAAGGAATGAGCCTATCGGTCTGTCGGGGTCCTGTATGCCCGCTCTGGAGCGGATTATGGCTTCGCATACCTTCTCTACCGCCTCGTCCTGACCTATTACCCTCTTGTGGAGTATGCTGTCGAGGCTAAGGAGCTTCTGCCTTTCGCCCTCTACGAGCTTTGACACGGGTATACCCGTCCATCTGCCCACTATCTTGGCTATTTCTTCCTCCGTTACCTTATCTCTTAATATGCGGTTTTCGCCCGAGCCGTGCTCGCCCTTTTTCTCCTCCTCCTCAAGCTGTCTTGTAAGCTCGGGGAGCTTGCCGTATTTGAGCTTGGCTGCCTCGTCAAGGTCGTAGTTCCTCTCGGCGCGCTCTATGTCCTTTGTGACCTCCTCTATCTGCTTTCTCAGATTCTGCACCTTGTTGATGTCGGACATCTCGTTTTCCCACTGTGCCTTGAGCGATGCAAACTCCGCTCTCAGCTCTGCAAGCTCCTTCTGCACTCTTTCAAGCTGTTCTGCCGAAAGCTTGTCGTCCTCTTTTTTGAGCGCAGCCTCCTCTATCTCGTGCTGCATTATTTTTCTGGAGATCTCGTCAAGCTCCGTGGGCATGGAGTTCATTTCCGTCTTTATGGTGGCGCACGCCTCGTCTACAAGGTCTATTGCCTTGTCGGGAAGAAATCTGTCGGTTATATATCTGTTTGAAAGCGTAGCCGCCGCAATAAGCGCCTGGTCCTGTATCTTTACGCCGTGATATACCTCATATCTTTCCTTTAAGCCTCTCAATATGGAAATGGTGTCCTCAACGGTCGGCTCGTCTACCATTACGGGCTGGAAACGCCTTTCAAGAGCGGCGTCCTTTTCTATATACTGTCTGTACTCATTGAGCGTTGTGGCGCCTATACAGTGGAGTTCGCCCCTTGCAAGCATGGGCTTAAGCAGGTTGCCCGCGTCCATTGCACCCTGTGTCTTTCCTGCGCCCACTATGGTGTGGAGCTCGTCAATGAACATTATTATCCTGCCCTCGGACTTCTTTACCTCCTGCAAAACGGCTTTGAGCCTTTCCTCAAATTCGCCCTGGTACTTTGCGCCCGCTATGAGAGCGCCCATGTCAAGCGAGAATATTCGCCTGTCCTTTATGTTATCGGGCACATCGCCCTTGACTATTCTCAGAGCAAGTCCCTCGGCAATTGCCGTCTTGCCCACGCCGGGTTCGCCTATAAGCACGGGGTTGTTCTTTGTCTTTCTGGAAAGTATCCTTATTACATTCCTTATCTCGGAATCCCTGCCTATCACGGGGTCGAGCTTTCCTCTCTCCGCCATTGACACAAGGTCCTGTCCGTACTTGTTGAGCACGTCATAGGTGGATTCGGGATTGTCCGTTGTTACTCTTGTGTTGCCTCTCACGGACTTGAGCGCAGTGAGAAATCTGTCCTCCGTGACACCGAAGGTCTTGAAAATTTCCTTTATCCTTGCGTCGGGGGACTTTATAAGTCCAAGCATTATGTGCTCTACCGATATATAGTCGTCGCCCATTGCCTCGGCTGTTTTTTCTGCACTCACAAGAGCCTTGTCCACATCCTGCGATATATATATCTTTCCCTGTTCTCTTGCGCCTCCGCCTATCTTGGGCAGAGCCTCAACGGCTTTTTTAGCCTCAAGACCTATGCTGCCTATGTCTATGCCCATTTTAATAAAGAGCTGAGAACATACGCCTCCGTCCTGCGTTATGAGTGCCGAGAGTATGTGCGCCTGCTCTATCTGCTGATTGCTGTTCTCCACGGCGAGTGTCTGAGCAAGCTGCATTGCTTCAAGCGATTTCTGCGTCATTTTATTCATATTCATATACAACTCCCCTTTCTCTGCGTAGCAGTGAAAAAAACTTAAACATTATCATATCTTAAAAGAACATCTGCTGTAAAAATTGATATATTCCTTCTCTATATTCTCTATACTCTCTCCCGCAAAATACATCTTCATTATCTTGTCAAAGCCCGTTATGTATGCCGATATCAGCTCTCCTATCTGATTTTCGTCATAGCTTTCGTCGGGCAGATTGAGTACCCTCACATACTTGCCCGCAGACTTTTCGTAGGCGGTTTCAAAGTCCAGATATTTTGCCTCCAGAGCGTTCCATAAGTCTATAAATCGGTCAAGCTCGGTAAGCAGTATGGAATTTTGCGTTCTGAAAACAACTCTCAGCTCGCCCTGCGCCTTGTTTCCGTTTTTGTTGAGCACAACGGAATACTTCACGCTTGGGTTGTACTTGTATTTAAAAGAACTCTTTATCATAAGCGAGCTGTCGCCCGAGCCCGCCATTATCCTGAACACATCCTTACCGTTTATTATATCCTCCACCGTGTCCAGAATATTCCTTATGTGCTGTTCGGGAGTGATGTACGCCACCTTTTCCGCAAGTATGCGGTTTATCATATTCGATCGATTGGTGCCAAGCCTGTACGCCATCTCGTCCACAGCCTCCACAACAGCGTCATTCAGAACTATGCTGTATACACTTTTACTCATCTTTATCACCTCTTTAATGATATTGTAGCACCACTTTAATAATTTGTCAATACTTTTATATAAAATATTTTGCAAATTTTAAAATATGCTCTCGGCTCTGTATTTTTGGGCAATAATATATATAACGGGGTAATTATTTTTTTATTGAAAAATGCGGTATATTTTTATATAATGTAAGTAAGAACGGAGGTGGCAATATGCTGTATGAGAGCGACAGAGTTGAATTTAAAAGAGAATTGACGGATAAGCTTGAAAGAGAAATAGTTGCTTTTCTTAACAACAGAGAAGGCGGCGTTCTTTATATAGGGCTTGATGACAACGCAAGACCCGTAGGACTTGAAAATGCGGACGAATTGCAGCTTAAGATTGCCGACAAAATAAAAAACAACATTATGCCTTCAACACTGGGACTTTTTGACATTGTTACGGAATTTATGGAGGATAAACCCGTTATAAAGGTAATAGTATCCAGCGGACTGGAAAAGCCCTATTACATCAGAAGCAAGGGTATGTCGCCGAGCGGCTGCTATATGCGAATAGGCACATCCACTCAGCCTATGACCACATCCGTTATAGATGAATTTTATTCCAGAAGGATACACACAACGCTCAGAAATGTTCCTGCGCCAAGGCAGGATCTGTCGTTTGCTCAGCTTAAAATATATTATCAGGAAAACAAGCTTGAACTCAACTCAAGGTTTGCGGACAGTCTTGAATTATATACGCCCGACCGTGAATATAACTATGTGGCATATCTGCTGGCAGATGAAAATGCCGTGTCCATAAAGGTGGCTAAATACGCCGGTACGGATAAGGTAGAGCTTACAGAAAACGAAGAATATGGCTATTGCTCCCTTGTAAAAGCGGCTTACAAGGTATTGGACAAAATGACGATAGAAAACACCACAAAGGCAAAAATAACGAGCGGCAAAAGGCTTGAAAGCAACCTCGTTGAGGCAATACCGCTCAGAGAAGCAATAATAAACGCTATCGTACACAACGACTATTCCAAAGAAATACCGCCTGTTTTTGAGATATTCAGCGACAGGATAGAGATAACCTCATACGGCGGTCTGCTTCACGGACAAAATACGGATGACTTTTTCAGCTGTAGCAGTATGCCCCGCAACAGAGAGCTTATGAGAGTTTTCAAGGACATAGGTCTTGTGGAGCAGCTTGGTTCGGGCATGAGCAGGATATTGAGCTATTATGGCAGAAATATATTTGATATAACGGAGCATTTTATAAGAGTAATATTCCCATTTAAAACTGCCGAAAACAGTGCCAAAAATAAGAATGGCACCAAAACCGAAAATGGCACCAAAGTTGGCACCAAAACCGGCAAAGATGGCACCAAACTTGACACTAAAAATGGTGCCAAAAACGAAAATGGCACCAAACTTGACGCTAAAAACAGTGCCAAAAATGAAAATGGCACCAAAAATGGCACCAATAAAAATAATAAGGACAAGGATGCGACCAATATACAGAGAATATTTGATAAGATAAGCTCCGAGCCTGACATAACGATCCAAAGGCTTAGTGATGAACTGAAATTGAGCAAGAGGACAATAAACAGATGTGTAAAGAGATTAAAGGATGACAACATCATTGTGCGCGAAGGTTCAAACAGGAAGGGATATTGGCTTATCACAAGCGATAAAAAAACAATTATGTAAATCAAAAAAACCCGCTTTTCGGCGGGCTTTTTTTTCACTCCCTCACATCATCGCATATCACGATGGGGCGCGGTATTTCCTCCTCATCAATATCCATCTTGCTTTCCTTATTTATGCCGTAGTGGCGGCAGAGTATTTCGGCTGCCTTCATGCGCTGTGTGGAGTTTGTGTCCTCCTCGCCTCGCATCACCCTTTTGAGATAGTCTATTATCTCCTCAGATGGGCTGTCGGGCTCCGTCTCGTCCGTCACGGCAGGGCGTATTTTTTCCTTTATATAGGCTTGTACATCCTCTTTTTCAAAAAACGACTTATATTTCTTTGCATAGTCATCCGAATATCCCGCGTCCTTAAGCGCCTGTCTGCCGTCTGCCGTAGCTATGAATATATCCGCCGCCTTTATTTGTCTTTCATTCAATGCGTTCACCTCCCTGTGCTTTTGTATAACACAATATGAGCGCCAAAGGGTGACATTTTTTTATTGATTTTCCGTCCGAGCCTGCCGTAGGACATTGTTTTTTCGCCCCAAATATTAAGAATTCTGTAAAAAATGGCTAATTTTTTATTAAATAAAAAACAAAAACTGTTGAAAATTTATGATTGACATTCAAAAACCAAAGTGCTATACTGTTCATAAGCAAAGATGCTATGGATAGACCCGGGTTATCCATAGCATCTTTGCATTTACGGAAAAATGCCATAGAGTTTATGGCACAGTGAGTACGGACTGCGGCAGAATAATGACATTTATATATAATGTCTGCCGCTCAAGCGATGCAAGGAGGCTTCGGAGTTGAAGCTCGATGTGTCGCTATTTTTGTTTTATAGGGAGGAATTAATATGACACAGGAAATTTTAAGTGCCGTCAGCGGTGAGGTGTTCGGCGTATGGTTCCTTATAGGCGCTGCGCTGGTGTTCTGGATGCAGGCAGGCTTTGCAATGGTCGAGACAGGCTTTACAAGGGCAAAGAATGCGGGCAATATCCTCATGAAGAACCTTATGGACTTCTGTATCGGTACTGTAATGTTTATTGTAATAGGCTTCAGCCTCCTGCTCGGCGAGGATATGCTGGGCATCATAGGCAAGCCGGGCTTTGACATCTTCACAAACTTTGCGGAGTTCGATTGGTCAAACTTTGTATTCAACTTAGTTTTCTGCGCCACAACGGCCACAATAGTTTCGGGCGCTATGGCAGAGAGAACTAAATTTATATCCTATTGTATTTATTCGGGCGTTATTTCAGCCCTCATCTACCCCATCGAGGCACACTGGGTATGGGGCGGCGGCTGGCTTGCACAGCTCGGCTTCCATGACTTTGCAGGATCCAACTGTATACACATGGTCGGCGGTATATCAGCCCTCATAGGCGCAGCTATACTCGGACCCCGTATCGGTAAGTTCGTCAAGGATAAGTCGGGAAAGATAACTAAGGTAAACGCCTTCCCCGGTCACAACCTGCCTTTGGGCTGTCTGGGCGTGTTTATATTATGGCTCGGCTGGTACGGCTTCAACGGCGCTGCCGCTGTTAGCGTTGACGAGCTTGGCGCTATATTCGTTACAACGACTATAGCTCCCGCAGTTGCAACCGTTGTATGTATGGTGCTCACATGGGTAAAATACGGCAAGCCCGATGTTTCAATGTGTCTTAACGCATCGCTTGCAGGTCTTGTTGCCATAACGGCTCCCTGTGATGTGTGTGATGCCTTCGGCGCAATAGTTATAGGCGCTGTTGCGGGCGTGCTCGTAGTATTCGGCGTATGGTTCCTTGACTACAAGCTCCATATAGACGATCCCGTTGGCGCAGTTGCAGTACACTGCTTAAACGGTATATGGGGTACTATTGCCGTAGGTCTTTTTGCAACTGAGACAGCTCCCGCCTTTGCAAGAGGCGTTGGCGACGGCACAGCTTTCGGCGCAAACCAGATCGCAGGCGAAGGTCTCTTCTATGGCGGCGGCTTCCATCAGCTCGGACTTCAGCTTCTGGGTTGTGGCGCCACAATAGTATGGACAGCTGTTACAATTACAATAGCGTTCTTAGTTATAAAGGCTATAATCGGTCTCAGGGTATCGGAGGACGAGGAAATAATGGGTCTTGACTCAACCGAGCATGGTCTTTCATCAGCTTATGCGGGCTTTGCTCTCATGGATATTTCAAACACAATGATGATGGATGTAAACGAAAACACATCTCTTGGCGAAACGGATTACGACAAGGCATCTGAGGTACAGAGGAATGCTGCTGTTCCCGTTGAATCCGGTCCCGTTCATACCGACACGGGTATGCACAAGATAGTCATTATTGCAAAGCTTGACAAGTACGACGCCCTCAGAAAGGCAATGAACGAGGTTGGCGTAACGGGTATGACAGTCACTCAGGTAATGGGCTGCGGTGTTCAGAAGGGCACGGGCAGAAAATACCGTGGTGTCGAAATGGACGCTACTCTCCTGCCGAAGGTTAAGGTTGAGCTGGTAGTAAGCAAGATACCCGTAGACAAGATAATAGAATCTGCAAAGAGAACGCTCTACACAGGCAATATCGGCGACGGCAAGATATTTGTTTACACCGTTGACAGAGTTGTGAAGGTGCGTACGGGCGAAGAAAACTTCGACGCATTGCAGGATGTTGAATAAAAATGTATTATTTTTAAATAAGAAAAGCCCGATGAAAGTCGGGCTTTTTGCGTGTGAATATTTACTATCTTTTTACTATTAAAAAGTTAATAAAATCATTCTTCTTTTTGCGCACAAAAAGAAGCAAAAAGCGTGGGGCGTTCCGAGTCGCCCCACACCCCTAACGGCTTTTGTGCCCCATAGGTTAGTGGAATTAATACCGCACAAAAGAATCGTTACAGTGCGAGCTATTTGCTCCCTGTCCCTGCGGGACAGACTAGCAGCTCGCACGGGCAGAATATTGTCAAATAAACCTTTATCCTTACCGGTAGGGGCGACCTGTGGTCGCCCGCAATCTGACCGATAAATTTATCAACTTTTTTAAAAAAAGTAAAAGAAATTCTTTAAAGCATATACCTATACGTTGCCTTATCCGCTGTCAGATTTATAGTGCCCGGCACGCTGGTATCGAATGTCTTGAGCACCTCTATAAGCATGAGCAGCTTTCTGTTGGCATCGTCGAAGCTGCCGAACTTTATGTCCACATTGCCGGTATACAGGTGAATGTCCGTCACATCGGAGAGATCCACCCTTATCACATCGTTTAAAAGCTCGTATTTTTCAAAAAGCTTTGAAAGATGCACCATAGTTTCAAATGCCGAAGGATTGTCTACCTTCAGTATGTCGCCCACGGTCACATTGTTGAACTTTAGTCCTTCCACAACGGGCAGCGGCTTTGTTATCTCCTTCTGCACATCGAGCACTCTGCCCTCGCCGTCTATAAAGAGATAACTGCCCGAATAGGGCACATAGCCTCTCAGCTTGTATTCCTTCACCGTCACCTCTACCGTGCGCGGCAATATCCTGTTTATCTCCACACTTTCCACAAAGTGATTGTTGAGCACCTTTTCCTTGCAGCCCGCCTTGTTGAAAAGAAATACGTTGTCGCCCTCTTTAAAGCTTAGGTAGCCCTTTATCTCGTCCTGAGTGAGCTCCTCGTTCCCGACCACTCTTATTTCCTTTATGTTGAAAAAAGGCAGCATAAAAAATGTTATTATTAATGATAACAAAATAAGACAGCAAAGCACTATGGGAATTGCCATATTTCTTTTTTCAGCGCGTTTTTTCTGCATAAATACTCTCCTTATAATCAAAAAGTCCTATATTTATTGTAATATTTGTTTTAAATATTGTCAATAGAAGCGGCGCGGTTTTAATATAATAGTAATGTTTCGCGGGGAGAGGGACAGCAAAAGAAGCCTCCCTCTACTCAGCACTTTTGCTTCGCAAAAGCAAGGCTACGCCTTGGCGAATAAGTCTTTTCGCTGCAATGAGGGAGGGGGACCTTTGCGCCGAAAGAAG
>CANQVZ010000012.1 GCA_947627425.1 uncultured Clostridia bacterium
TTCTTCAAAAAAATCCTGTATGTCCGTTCCGCCGCCAAAAAAGGACATACGAAACGGGGTTTTTGTGATTATCATTTTTTCACATCCATTGCATAAAACAAAACAATAATTATTTTTATGTTATACACTAATTGTAAGTGTCGTAAATGTCCCTTTTATAATTAATTTGCGTGTGCTTGCAGGCACAAACACACAATCACCCTTTGAAAATCTAAAATTTACATATTCACTATTCAAAACTCCCTCTCCCTCGGTGCACAAAAGCACCCGAAAGGAGGTATCATTTACTCCAAATTCAAATTTATCGGATATTTGTATTCTCTCCACCTCAAACAATCCACATCTACAGAGCAGTTCTCTTGAACAGCCGGGAGTATAACGCATTATTCTCGGATTTTGTCTTATATCCCTGCTTACGCTCATATCCAACACATCTATCGCCTTATCGAAGTGAAGCTTTCTCTTTTTTCCGTTTTTGTCTTTTCTGTTGTAGTCGTATACTCTGTATGTAACATTTGAGCTTTGCTGTATCTCGGCTACGATTATGCCCTTTCCTAAGGCATGGACTGTTCCCGGCGGTATGAAAAACACATCACCCTTATTTACATTTACCTTGTTTAGGTGCTTTGAAAGGGTGTCGGTTTCTACTGCCTTTTCCAGTATTTCTTTATTCACGGGATGTGCAAAGCCATATATCAGCTGAGCATTGGGTTCTGCAGCCAGAACATACCACATTTCCGTTTTGCCCCTTTGATTTTCATACTCAAGGGCATATTTATCATCGGGATGCACCTGTACGGAAAGCATTTCTTTTGCGTCTATGAGCTTTACCATTATGGGGAGCTCTCCGCTGTCTCTGTATTTTGTTCCCAGATATTCGGGATGTGCCTTTATAACCTCGGCAAGAGTCTTTCCTTTATATTTACCGCTTGCCACAATGCTCTGACCGTCGGGATGTGTTGAACATTCCCATGTCTCGGCAAGAGGCATCATATCTATATCCTTGTTGTATTCTGCTTTAAGCCTTGTACCGCCCCAAAGGTAGTCCTTACCTACAGGCTTTAACAGCATGGGTTCCATATCGACACAACCTTTTTATCTGTCTAAAATAAAAGTTATTTTGTCACTCTGTGCTATTTCTTCACCTATCTGTACTTCAATTATGCTCATGTCCGTATCGGCAGTAATGGTGTGCTTGCAGCCCGATGCTATCGTTATTACATCGCCCGGCTTTATGCTTTGCTCCATACCGTCCACTATTGTTTTGCCATAGCCCGATATGATCGTCCATACTTCATCTCTGTGTTCGTGGGCATGATATTTCATGCTGCTGCCCTTTTGCAGCTCTATCTTTACTGTCATTGAACCCGGCTGTGCGTCTATAACCGTATATGTTCCCCAAGACTTTTCGGCAAAGTGTATCTCCGTGCTTATCTTGTCTACATAGGACTTCATATATCCGCTGCGCTCCTTGTCGGCAACAAGTATGCCGTCGCCGCTTGCGGCTATTATCATATCCTTGCAGCCCATACAAAGTATGGGTATATCCAGTTCATTCACAACATTGGTATTCACACAGGTCTCGTCAAGAGCAGCATTACCCTTTGTCACATCTGACATCACCTCTGCCATGGTGTTCCATGTGCCTACATCCTTCCATTCGCCCGAATATCTCATAACCTTTATGCTTTGTTCTTTTTCAACAACAGCATAGTCAAAGCTTATCTTTGTGAGCATATCGTATTTCTCATACAGGTCTCTGTAATCGGTAAAATCAATCATACCGTGAGCTTTATCGAGAAGATAGCCTATTTTAAAAGCAAATACGCCTGCGTTCCACAATGCGCCTTGCTCTATATATTCCTTTGCCTTTTTCGTATCCGGTTTTTCCTTGAATTCCTTTACACTGCTTACATCGCTTGAGGATGCAGGAAGTATATATCCGTATTTTTCACTTGGATAAGACGGCTCTATTCCCATAAGATAAAGGCTCGCAGAGCCATTTTCTGCCAATTTTTCAAGCCTTTCAACAGCCTCATAGTATACCGTATCCACATAAGGATCTACGGGACAAACGGCAACACATTCATTTTCATCCAGACCAAGCTCATATTTCATATATGACACAGCCAGCACAATAGCAGGGAAGGTGTCTCTCCTGCATGGCTCAACGCATACAGAAACCTTGTCATTGAGCTGATTTTTAATGGCGCTGACCTGCGACTTACCCGTAGCTATGATAACATTGGCATTCTCATCCACAGACTCTATCTGCCTGTAAACACGCTGTACCATAGATTCATACTCACCGTTATTCTTTTTGAAAAGCTTTATAAACTGTTTGCTGCGGACTTCGTTGGACAATGGCCATAACCTCTTGCCGCTCCCGCCCGAAAGTAAAACTATATTCATATCCCATCACCTTGTAACCATTCATTTGATATTAATGGTAAAATCAGCATAAACATTGCTCAAAAGTATATATACGATATAAGAATAAATATATCGACATAAAATTCACAAAAAATATCTCAAGTACAACTTACAGTCATACATTTAATATTTTAATTGCATATCATAAAAAAGTCAACATAAAATTTGTAATTTAAGCATAGAAAATAGTATTTGCTGCTCTATGGTTTTTAGTGATGTTGTATAGGCATACAGTCACACAGAAGCTGCTCTCCTCCGCTTAAATTGCCTGCTTTTTCATACACAAGCATAACTCATATCAAGCCAAATTTCATATACTTAAAAAATACACATATCGATAGCTTTTTAACTGACATCGGTCAATATAAAAAATGTACTTTACTTATCCTCATAGCCGTTTGGATGATTTTTATGCCAGTTCCATGCAGTTTCTATTATCTGAGTGAGAGAATTGAAACGGGGCTGCCAATTCAACTCGCGCATTGCCTTTTCGCTTGTGGCTATGAGCGTTGAGGGATCGCCCGCGCGTCTGCCCTCCACAACGGCCTTTATCTCTCTGCCTGTGACCTTTCTTGTTTCCTCTACGACCTCTTTTACGCTGAAGCCTGTGCCGTTGCCGAGGTTATAGATAGCGCTTGTTTCATCCCTGAAAAGCTTTTCAATTGCCTTTATATGAGCATCCGCAAGATCCGTGACATGTATATAATCCCTCACACAGGTGCCGTCGGGCGTGGGATAATCGTCGCCGAACATGGCTATCTGCGCCCTCTGACCCAGAGCGACCTGCAAAATAATGGGTATGAGATGAGTTTCGGGAGAGTGATCCTCGCCTATTTCTCCGCTTATATGCGCGCCCGCAGCGTTGAAATATCTTAAAGCGACATACTTTATGCCGTATGCCTCATCGCTCCATTTTAGTATCTTTTCAACGGTCAGCTTTGACTCGCCGTAGGGATTGGTGGGCAGAGTTCTGTCACTTTCCAGAATGGGTATATTTTCGGGCTCGCCGTAGGTGGCTGCGGTGGATGAAAATACTATCTTCTTCACCCCTGCCCTAACCATGGCTTCAAGAAGTCTTACGGTGCCATAAACATTGTTGTCAAAATATTTCAAAGGCTCGGTACAGCTTTCGCCCACAAGCGAAAAAGCCGCAAAGTCGATAACTGCGTCTATTTTGTTTTCGGCAAAAACCTTGTCCAAAAACTCGGCGTCTCTTAAGTCGCCTATATAGAGCTTTGCGTCCTTATGCACCGCCTTTTTGTGTCCCTTGCAGAGATTGTCCGCAACAACTACCTCGTGTCCCTGCTCTATAAGCTCATACACCGTATGACTGCCGATATATCCTGCGCCTCCGCAAACCAGTATTTTCATATTTTCATCCTCCAAAATTTTTTATTTGATATATATTGTATTACATTTTCATTATAAGGTCAAATACATTGCCTACATTTTCCACAATGAAGTCAGCTCCCGCTTTTTTCAGTTCTTCCTCGCTGCCAAAGCCGTAAAGCACGCCCATTGCTTTTATGCCGTTCTGCTTTGCGCCCGCAATGTCGTGTTCTCTGTCGCCTATCATCAAAGCCTTGTCCTTGGGTATGCCGTATCTTTCAAGAGCATAGGCAATGACCGCCGCCTTGCTCGTCCTGGCTCCGTTCAGCTCGCTGCCCGAAACAAAGTCAAAATATTTTTTAAGGTCAAATTCTTCAAGTATTATTTCGGCATATATCCACGGCTTTGATGTGGCGAGCACTACCCTTTTGCCTGCCTTTTTGAGCCTTGACAAAAGCTCCGGTATGCCGTCGTACACTCTGTTTTCAAATATGCCTCTTGGTCCGAAATACTCCCTGTATTTTATCATGCCTATGTGCGACTGCTCCTCGCTTAAGCCAGCAAACTCCATAAAGGACTGTCTGAGAGGCGGACCTATATATTTGTAAAGCTCCGCCCTGTCCTCCGTATGTATGCCGAAATATTCAAGGGCGTAGTTCACACCGCCCGTTATGCCCTCTGCGGGGTCGGTGAGCGTGCCGTCCAGATCAAATAAAATATATTCCATCTCTATTTACCCATTTCCTTAAGCAAATTCATCTTTATATCATAGAGCTTTTTTGAAAGGTCTACATATACATCGTGGGGATTTACAAGACGCCTTGTCTCGCTCCAGAGCGTATCCAGCTCCGAAAGGCAATAATCCCTTATTTCCATGACGGGCTTCGGCTCGTATACGCATTCGCCCTTTATAAAAAGCGGTATCATAAGCTCTCTTAATGTATATGTGCCCGCCTTCATTACCGTCTTTTTCCAGCTTTCCTTTGAGTCGAAAAGCACAAGGTCGTCATTTTCGCTGTAGCTCTCCTCCTCAAGGCATATGAGGTCTGCCTTTATCTTGTTTGGCGCTTTTTCATACACTCTTATTATCTTTTTATTGCATGGATTTGTGACCTTTTCGGTGTTTTCGGAAAGCTTTATTTTTGGCTCGAATTTGCCGTCCTTCATTATAGCCGCAAGCTTATAAACTCCGCCGAAGGACGGGCAGTCCTTTGCCGTGATCAAATTGGTTCCTACGCCCCAGGAGGTTATTTTTGCGCCCTGATGCTGCTTTAAGCTCTCTATAAGGTGCTCGTCAAGGTCATTTGAAGCCGATATAACGGCGTCCTCAAAGCCTGCCTTGTCGAGCATTTTTCTGGCTTCCTTTGAAAGATAAGCAAGATCTCCGCTGTCAAGCCTTATGCCGTAGTTTTTAAGCTCTATGCCGCCTTCGCGCATCTCTGTGAACACCTTTATTGCATTCGGCACGCCCGATTTGAGCGTATCGTAGGTGTCCACAAGCAGTATGCAGGCGTTTGGATAAAGCTCGGCATATTTTTTAAAAGCCGTATACTCATCGCCAAAGCTCATTATCCAGCTGTGGGCATGAGTGCCCTTTACGGGTATATCGAAAAGCTTGCCCGCAAGCACATTGCTTGTGGCAATACAACCGCCTATGACAGCCGCCCTTGCGCCGTATGTGCCCGCATCGGGACCCTGCGCGCGCCTTAAGCCGAATTCCATAACGCCGTCACCCTGAGCGGCATAGCACACTCTGGACGCCTTTGTGGCTATAAGGCTTTGATGATTCATTATGTTGAGTATGGCAGTTTCCACAAGCTGAGCCTCCATGATGGGCGCAATTACCTTTACCATAGGTTCTCTGGGGAATATTACGCTGCCCTCGGGTATGGCATAAATATCTCCGCTGAAGCGGAAATTCCTGAGATAATCTATAAAATCATCCGCAAATATACCCAAGCCCGAAAGATAATCTATATCCGACTTGTCAAAGTGCAGATTTTTTATATACTCTACCACCTGCTCCACACCACAGCATATAGCATAGCCGCTGCCAAAGGGATTTGTGCGGTAAAAGGCGTCAAATACCACGGTTTCGTTCTTGTGTCGGTTGTTGAAATAAGCCTGCATCATAGTAAGCTCGTATAGATCCGTAAGTAGAGTGAGATTTTCTTTCATTTTTTCCTCCTGTTAAAAAATACCTTTTTCTATATAGCTTTCCATAACGCCCGTAATGACCGCATAGCGCCCCATTATCTCCATAAAGGACAGCAGCGAAAATACAAGCGATATGTTGCTGAGCGTTTTGTTCCGCGTTTTTATATAAAGGCAAAAGCCGAGCACCGTTGTAACAAGTGTAAGGGCAAGAGAGGCTTTATAAAAGCTCTCGCCTCTGCCCGCAAGCATAAACACAGCGCCGTTAATAACGGACAGTGCCGATATTGCGCAGAACAGGCGCTCGCCCCTTGTGAAATTACGCACGAATATGCAAAACAGCGCCGCCGCACACACGCATATCATGACAGCCCTTGATATAAAGGGACTTATTTCAAACACGCCGTAGTACAAGCTGAGCGCAATACTCTCGGATATCCTGCCGAAAACAAAGTCCATATATCTGTAAAACACAAGCGTGAATACAATGCAAAGCAGTATATAAATTTTATTCAACGCCGTAAAGCTCTTTTCCTCACAGGTCTGTCTGTAAAGCCACACGCTCGCTGTGTTCACAAGAGCAACGGCTATAGTGTGGGGCAGAATATTCAGTCTGCCTAATGGCAGCACAATTGAAATGACAGTCCACAGAAGCATAAGGCAGAGGCAGGCGGAAATTTTTTTGCCGAATTTATAAAAACCGTTCCTGCCGAAGCTGTAAGCCCATTTCTGGCGGAGGCTGCCCTCCTTGTAGATGCCTTCCTCCCACATTATCTGCGTCTGTGTTCTGTTGTCCTCGCTGGTGTCATAAAACCGCGACAGGTCGTTTATATCTCTGTCAGACGCCATAATATCACCTCGTTCAGTCTTTTTTGCTCCTCAATATGTCCAAAATTTTACCGAAATAGGCGGGAGGCTCCGCCCTAAACTCCATATATTCTCCCGATACGGGGTGAACAAAGCCCAGCACGCCCGCATGAAGCATCTGTCCCTCCAGGCTGAAAAGCTGTTTCTTGGGTCCGTAAACGGGATCGCCCAAAAGGGGATGCCCTATATAAGCCATGTGCACTCTTATCTGATGCGTTCTGCCCGTTTCAAGCCTGAGCTCTACATGAGTGAGCTTGCCCAAGGGCTCCAGCACCCTGTAATGAGTGACGGCAGTCCGTCCCCCTCGGGGGAGCACAGCCATTTTCTTTCTGTCATTCTGCGAACGCCCTATGTTGGCGTTTACAGTGCCCTCCGGCTCGTCAAAGCCGTTATATACAACAGCCTCATATATCCTTTTCATGGAATGCTCCGCAAGCTGAAGACTTAATCCCCTATGGGCGGTGTCAGACTTGGCTATGACGAGCACGCCGCTGGTGTCCTTGTCTATCCTGTGGACAATGCCGGGGCGCAGAACGCCGTTTATGCCCGAAAGTCTGTCCCCGCAGTGATACATGAGCGCATTTACAAGCGTACCCGTGTAATGTCCCGGAGCGGGGTGCACGACCATATTCTGGGGCTTATTCACTACAATAAGGTCGTCGTCCTCAAAGAGAATATCAAGAGGGATATTCTCCGGCTCTATGCTCACGCCCTCGGGCTCGGGCATTTCCACCTCTATTATGTCGTTTTGCCTAAGCTTATAATTCTTGCTTTTGATTTCTCCGTTGACCTTTACAAAGCCCTTTTCTATAAGGCGCTGTATTGCGGAGCGGGATATATCCTCCAGCTCCTCGTTAAGAAACATATCTATTCTTTTGTTTATGTCTTCGGCTTCTATGCTGTAAACCTCCATTTATTCAGCCTCCCTGCGTCTGTCCGAAACAAAAACGCCTATGACAAGCAAAAAAGCTCCCAAGCACACGCATATATCCGCAAAGTTGAACACGGGATAGTCATAGCCGAATATATAGAAATTGAGCATATCCACAACAAAGCCCCTGAAAAGTCTGTCAAGCATATTGCCCAGAGCGCCCGAGCATATAAGCACGAGAGCGGGCTTTACAACGGTTTTTTCACTGCCGAGCTTTATATAATAATATACGCACACTGCCAGCACAACAAGTGTGAGCGCTATAAAAAACCACTTGGCATTCTGCAACACTCCGAATGCCGCGCCCCTGTTTTCAACATAGGTTAGGCTGAAAAAGCTTTTTATTATATCTATATTGCCCACGGGCTTAAGATAGGCTATTGTCATATATTTTATTATCTGATCCGAAAGCACGAGCGCCGCCGCAAAAATAACGGGCAGAAAAAACATACATATCTCTCCTTTTATAAAAATGACCCATTACGCTCCGCAATGGGTCACATGATTTACTTACAGATATATTCAAGCGCCGCTTTTATTTCATCCTCTCCCGCGGTCTTGTCGGAATAGGCGTCGCCTATGCTCCTCAAGGCCACAATGCTTATTACGCCGTTTTTGGTCTTTTTGTCATTAAACATCTGAGCATATATGGCGGATATGTCAAAATCGTGTATGCCGATAGGGAGCTCAAAATATTCCAAAAGCTCCCTGCACCTTTGTATATCCTCCGGAGCTACCGTCCCTCTGTTGTGCGAAAAGCAGAGAGCCGCAAGCATACCGACGGCAACACACTCGCCGTGGAGCATATTAAAATCAGACAAGGTCTCGATGGAATGTCCGAAGGTATGACCGAAATTCAATATTTCTCTCAGACCGGTTTCCTTTTCGTCCTTGCTCACAACATCAGACTTTATGCGGCACGAGCCGTATACGACCTCCGCAAGGGCGTCGCTGTCGAGAGCCTTTATTTTTTCCCTGTTGTCAAGGAAAAAGTCCAGATAGCTCTTGTCCTGTATATAGCCGTGCTTTACAGCCTCGGCAAGTCCCGCAGCCACCTCTCTGTAGGGCAAGGTATTCAATGTGGATGTGTTAATATACACGAAATCGGGCTGATAGAACGCGCCGACCATATTTTTGTTGCCCAAAAAGTCTACGCCCGTCTTTCCGCCCACACTGCTGTCCACCTGAGCAAGCAGCGTTGTGGGGAGCTGAACAAAGCTTATTCCCCTCATATAGGTAGCTGCGGCAAAGCCGCACATATCGCCCGTAACTCCGCCGCCAAGTGCTATGAGCACCGATTTCCTGTCCAGATGATTATCTATAAAAAATTTATAAAATTCGGATATTGTGGACAGATTTTTGCTGTTTTCGCCCGCCTTGAAGGCGTACCTTGATATCCTTGTGAAATGTCCTTCAAGCAAAGCCGTTATTTCATCGGCATACAGAGGCTCCACATTGGTATCCGTTATTATACATACGCTCCTGCCCGTAAGCCCTGCCTTTTCAAAAGCGGAGAGCAGAGAGCCGTAATTGCTGTCAATATATATGGGGTATTTCTTTATACCCGTGTCTACGCTTAATATTTTCATTTTACTTTTCCTGTTCCGTCTGCTCGAAGTCCTCTTTGTTTTCATCAAGTATATTGATGTGAGTCTCAAGCATATTCCTAAGCAAATTCTTTACCCTTATGTATTCGGAGCGCGCCTTTGATATCTCTGTTTGGACATCGGCAAGCTCATTGTTTGCCTCGCTCATCATTTCCATTATTTTGTTCTGGGCGTCAAGTATTATATTCTTTGCCCTTTCCTCTGCCACATTAACGATATGCTCCGCATTTGACGTGGCGTTTTTAACGGTGTCGTCAGCCGTCTTTTCTGCGCGCACTATAGAACTCTTTATAGTGTCCTCAAGTCCCTTGTAATGGTTTATTATTTCGTCCTTGGATGCAAGAGCGTCCTTCATTTTGGCATTTTCCCCGTAGAGCTTTTCAAACTCCATTATGACCTTATCCAAAAATAGGTCTACCTCCTCGCTGGAATAGCCCTTGAAGGGCGTTTTCTTGAATTCCACAGTTTCAATGTCCAAAGGTGTAAGTGAGCTCATAATTTCATCCTCCTTTATTTGTAAACGGATACATTTATAAGTACCCTTTCTTTTTTAGTTATGCCCATGACCTCGTTTATCTTTACCCTGCCCGCGCCTCTGAGAGTAACAACATCTCCCTCCTCCACGCCGTGCGAGGGTGAAACGGTCTTTTTCCAGTTGATATATACCTTTTCGCCCTTTATAAGCTCCGAAGCCCGTCCCCGCGATATATTGAAAGCGCCGCCCAAGAGCGCATCGAGCCTGAGGCTTGAAAGCGTTATTTTTTTCTCCGCCGCCTCGGATGGCTTTGGAGAAAATGAAGAAAGTATTTTTACATTTACCTTTGTATGCCCTACTCTTTCGAGGTTTACAACGATATAATCAGCCACGTCGCTGTCAACATAAATAACAGCTCTGCCCTCTTCGAGCATTATATCGCCCGTCTTTTCCCGCGTTATGCCAAGCCCCAGCACAGAGCCCAAAAAATCTCTGTGTGTAAGCGTCCTGCTGTATTTGGTATTATAGCTCATTTCAACGGGAGTTATGGGAAAAAGGGAGTAATCCTCATCCGAAAACTCCGGAAAAAAGCCGAGCATAACTCTCTCGCTCTCCTCATAGCCGCCGTATATGAGTATATTGCAGTCCGAACGCAAAAGCTTGTCCTTTATGCCATGCGCGGTGTAAGGATCCATAAAAGCAGTGAATGCGGGAGAAAATGTCTTTTTTGCCAGCTCCATGCGGTCATAGACCTTCGCTGCCGAAAGCCTTTCCTCTCCGTCGCCGAACGAGGCAAGAAAATCCTTCCTGTTCATGGCTTAGAATATTGCATAGATAATAGATATGAGCACCGTTTGAACAACAGCTATAAGAAAATAAGCTATAACGGGCGAAAAATCTATCATCATACCTCCGCCGAGAGGCGATCTGTCCAAAATTCTCCTTATTGGCGCCATTATAGGCTCGGTAAGAGAATATATTATGTTATAAAAAAAGTTGTTCCTGTTTATAGGCAGCCATGAAAGTATACACCTTATAAGTATGGCAAACTCAAGTATATTGAAAAATATCCTTATTGCCGTTATTAAAATTGCCTGAATAGTCATACGATCTCTCCCTAATAAAAATTAGTAGCGTCTGCGGAGCACAGAGCTGGGGAGCTTTATACCGCTTGCCGCAAGCTCCTCCTTGAATTCTCCCGTTATTGCCACATCATATGGACCTATAATGTATATCCTGCTGGATATCTGCTTTATGGATCCGCCGAGAGCATAGCACGAACCGCTCAGGAAGTCGGTTATCCTCTGAGCTATATCCCTCTCCATATTTTCAAGATTTACTATGACAGTCTTTTTGTTCCTAAGTTCAATGGTTATTTCGCTTGCAGCCTCTATGGACTGCGGAGTTGCGACAACAACGCTCATCTTTACCTTAGCATTAATGTCTATGACATTGCCTCTTGAGGATGAAAATGAACCTCTTGAAGGAGCCTCTTCCTCCTCCTGTTCCTCGTCATTATTGCGCCTGAAGCTGCGCATGAAGTCAAAACGGGGTCTTGAGCTTTTGCCCTCGTCATAGCCGTCATACTCATCCTCATAGTATTCATCATATTCCTCATCGTAATCGTCATATTCGTCGGGAGATCCCATTATCATTGTCTTTAACTTGTTGAATAACTCTGCCATTTTATTATTTCCTCCTGTTTTTGTATTTATGATCGACAGTATAAATCAACTGTTTATACACTGTAATCCCTTGCACCGAATATACCCGTGCCTATCCTTACTATATTGGCGCCCTCCTCTATGGCTACCTCATAGTCGTTGGTCATGCCCATGGAAAGATACCTCATATCTATATTATTATAGTTTTTGTCCCTTATGTCAACAAATAATTTTCGCATTCGGGCAAAATGTACACGATTTTCTTCGCTGTTTTCAACAAAGGGCGCCACCGTCATAAGTCCGCAGACCCTTATGTTGTCAAGCCTGCTTACCTCCAGAGCAAGCTCCTCCGCCTGCTCGGGCGCAATGCCGTGCTTGCTTTCCTCTCCCGCAATGTTTATCTCTATAAGTACATCCATTGTAATATCGGACGCCTTTGCCCTCTTCGATATCTCCTCTGCAAGCTTAAGGCTGTCCAGAGAATGTATGAGGCATACCTTGTCTATTATATATTTGACCTTATTGGTCTGCAAATGACCTATCTGATGCCATTTTACATTATCTATCTCAAAGTATTTCCTGTTTATCTCCTGGGGCTTGTTCTCGCCGAACTCCGAAAGTCCAGCCAAAAGCGCCTCTTTCATACGTGGGATGTCCACAGTCTTGCTTACAGCCAGAAGCAGTACATCCTCTCTTTTCCTGCCGCTCTTTTCTGCGGCAGCCGCTATACGCCTGTTTATATCTTCTATATTTTCTTTTATGCTCATTTTGCATTACCTCTTATTCATATACCATTTCCTGCTTGCTCACATCACTGGGATCCGTCATTATCCTGTCATATATGTAGATATTGGTATTATAGCCCGGATCGAGTATTGTATGAGTGCTGTTTGAAACGGAGTTTGTGAGATTGATGGTCCTGAACTCGGCTATACCCGTATTCACAACATATATTCCCTTTGTATTGAGGACATCGGATATGACAAATGTATCCTCGCCGTCGGGTATACGGATGGTATCGCCGACATTTATGGTGCCCATCTGCACGGGAGTGTAGCAATAATTTCCGTCGTCGGGGTCATTGCCCGATATGCTCACGGCAACCTTTGAAGTGCCGCTTTCCGTGACCTTGAGCACATTGCCGTCTGAGTCCACATAGCTTACGGGTATCTTCATAAGCGTCTCCTCAACTATGGCGTTGTTAGGCACCTTAAAGCCTGTGCCCGTGCTCTCCGTCTCTATTATGACATTGCGCATATTCATAAAGTCCGCCATATCCCTTGTGAGCCTGAGTATGACAAAGCTTTCGCCCTTGCCTTCGTCCCTTATTTCATATACCGTGGCGTCAAGCTTATGCTTTTTGCCCTCGTTGTCCTTTACATATATGGTAACGGCGTCGTTTTTCTCCCACTCGTCCATATAGTCGTTTGGGATATACGAAACTATATACCATGTATTGGAGTCCACAAGCTTAAATGCGGGATCTCCCGCCTTGACATTGCTCCTGAAGCTGCTCTGTGCCCTTATGGTGTCGTCCATCCTGCTCTTGGGGATTTCCGCCATATTTTCGGGTGTAAGCTCGCCCTCCAGATTGTCAATATAATAAGACACTATACCGCTCTGCTCGGCGGCAAGATTGCTTATGTTTTCGTTGAGCTTGCTTTCCTGCTCCTTTTTCTGCGACACAAGGTCGCTTATGGCGCTGCTGTCCTCCGTGAGCAGATACTGATTTCTGGTGTCAAGCTGTTTGGAGACAGTGTTTTCAAGCTCATATATATTGCCCAGCTTCATGTAGGCATAATCCATGGCGTTTTCGTCTATGGTATTTTTTATCTGAGAATTATATTTCTTTATGTCCTCGGAATATACCGAAATATCCTTCCTCTCGGACTGTATCTTCATTATCTGTTCGTTTATGCTGTCAAGGCTTGACTGCATCTGTTCCACGACCGCCTTGTCCTTTATGCTGCAAACGACCATGCCCTTTTTGACCTTTTCACCGTCCGCAACATCATATGATATCACTCCGCCCTTGTCAGCCTTATACACCTTCTCGCTCCTTACGATGACGGCATTTGCCGACTTAGGCGTATCTACCGTACCGTAGGAAAGCACATCAAAGCTGACTGCCTTCTTTGAAAAGAAATTTATTGGCTGGGCTATTATATATATAAAGAAAACGGCAAAAATGAACATAATGATGGGCTGTACAGCCCTATTGCGCTTTTTTGAAACGGTCTCGTTGGTTATTATCTTGGCATCGCTCTTTTTGCCACCCTTCACAAGCGAAAAAAGATTGCCCACAGCTCTGCCTGCGGAAGGCACCAGACCGCCCCTGCGCTTTTGGCTCTTGCCGCTTTTGCCCGCAGCGCGGCCGCTGCTTTGCTCTGCACGCTCCGTTCCTCTGTAGCCGTTGCGTTCGTTGAAATATCTGAATGAGCTTTCCTGAGGAATGCTCCGTCTGTCCTCTCTTTTGGGCAGGTCGGGAAGAGTCCTTCTCCTGCTCTGCGAGGAGGTATTTTTTGTTTTAAAGGAGCTTATAGTATTGTTCTTCTTGCCTTTTTTATCCTTCGGCACAGCTCTTACCTCCCTTAAACTTGGTTTCGGGTCATAATTTACGGCTTGACTTAATATAATATCAGCATAGAGCCGACAGGAGAAATAAGCCATAAAAAAGACCTTATCTACATATAGTATAACAATATTTGCCGTAATTTTCAATCTAATTATACTGTTTTTTCCCAAAGAGATCATGCTCTCCGTCAAAAAGGGGCTTTTGTTGTGGTCGGGCTATGTGCTGCCCGCTCTGCTGCCCTTTATGATAGGCGTGAATATTCTAAAAGCGACGCCCTTTCCCGTGCTGCTTTCAAGGCTTTTTAAGCCCGTGGGCAAAAGGCTGGGACTGGGAAGCTACGGTATGTTCGCCGTCATAAGCGGTTTTCTTTCGGGCTATCCTATGGGCGCAAAGCTTGTGAGCGAGCTGTATAACGAGCGCAGGCTCACAAGGAATGAGGCTCAGTATCTTCTTTCCTTCACAAACAACTCCGGACCTCTTTTTATAATAGGCACCATAGGCGCAGGACTTCTCAAAAGCAGGAAATGCGGATATTACCTCATCGCCGTGCATATATTGTCCGCTCTTATAATAGGACTGGTGCTCCCCAAGCCCGATGCCTGCGATATACCCGTGGGCATAAAATACATAAAAAACGCGGGAGCGGAGCTTAAAAACGCCATATATAACGGCATAGAGGCAATAGTGCTTGTGGGCGGATACATAATATTTTTTTCTGTCATATGCTCCGTGTGCGAAAAAGCGCTCATGAGATACATCCCGAACAATTATGTCCTCTCCGTGCTCTGCGGCATACTGGAGATAACGAACGGCTGCAGTAAAATAAGCGGCAGCGGCTGTATTTCGCTTGCCGTGATAAGCCTTATAATAGGCTTTGGCGGACTTTCGATACATTCGCAGAGCATAGGCTATATTTCCTCAACAGACCTTTCTGTGTCAAAATATATGCTCTCCAAGGTCATACAGGGGTGCATTGCTTTCGCACTGTCCGCTGTGCTTTATCCTCTTGTGTTTTGCTGAAAGCACATATGCATAAATACACAACAAGGGTGTCGAACATCGGCACCCTTAATAGCTGTATGGTTTTGTTTAGTTTTCGTCACTCTCGTAAGGAAGTGCGGGAACCTGTGCCGCAAGATCTCTGAGAGCCTCTCTCTCGCTGAAAATAGCGTCAGTTTCATCAGAAAGGAAATTGAGAACATTAGTCGAGCGCTTGCTGAAGTTTTCAAGCACTGCCTTTATCTGGCTTTCTGTGTTCTCAAGCATCTTGTCGGCATATTCTATAGCGCCGAGACGCATATCCTCAGCCCTGTTTCTGGCGTCGTTTATTATAGCCTCCGCTTCTTCCTGCGCCCTCCTTGTTATCTCGTGCTCCTGAGTCATCTTTTCCGCTGTTTCATTGGCGGTGTTTATAAGTCCCTGAGCGCTGACATGGGCGTTTTCTATGATGGACTCGCTGTTGTGAACTATCCTCTGCGCCTGCTTTATCTCCTGCGGGAGAGCAAGGCGTATCTCCTCTATTATGCTGAATATTTCTTCCTTAGAAACTCTTACATTTGATGATAAAGGCACCTGCTTTGCCCTTTCCATCATATCTTCAAGATTATCCAAAAGAGTGTAAACCGATTTTTCCATTTTTAAATTCCTCCTGATTTCTGCATACCCTCGGTCTTTCCGACCTTTTTATAGATTTCATCCTTTATAATACGGGGAACCATATTGTCTATGTTTCCGCCAAATAATGCAATTTCCTTTACCTGGCTCGAACTGAAGAACAGGTATTGAGTATCCGCCGATATAAACAGCGTTTCTATATCACTGTCAAGTGAACGATTTGTAAGTGCCATCTGAAATTCATAGGAAAAATCCGTAACTCCTCTTAAGCCCCTTACTATTATATTTGAACCGACGCTCTTTGCAAAGTCTACAAGAAGTCCCGAAAAGGATCGGACCTCCACATCGGGCTTATCCTTAAGTATAAGCTCCAGATGCTCGACTCTCTGCTCGACCGTGAACATAGGCTTTTTGGAAGGATTGTCCAAAACTGCGACTATAAGCTTGTCGCAGAGCTTGGACGCTCTTTCTATTATGTCCAGATGTCCGTTGGTCACAGGGTCAAAGCTGCCGGGATAAACAGCAATATGCATTGTACTCCTCCATCTGCCTTATAGGTCTTCCTTGTGAGAAAAGAAAACCATTTTTGTTGTTTTGTAATCCTTTATTCTTTTAAGCTCCAGACCGTCAGACGACGGTATTTCCTCCTCGGAGGATATTTCGGCGACTATATAGCCGTCGGGAGCCAGGATATTTTGCTCCGCTATATATGTAAGCGTTTCCTGTGTGTAGCCCTTTTTGTAGGGAGGATCCATAAAGATGATATCAAACAGAGCCTTGTCCGACGAAAGCCTCATTATGGCTGTGCGTACATCGCAACCTATCACCTCTGCCTTTTTTTCGAGCTTCACCGCACTTATGTTGTCCTTTATAACGGAAAGACTGTTTCTGTCGCTGTCCACAAACACGGCTCTTTCGGCGCCTCTTGAAAGCGCCTCTATACCTATGGCTCCGCTCCCGCTGAAAAGATCGAGAAAACGGCAGCCGTAAATATCGGGAGCAAGTATATTGAACAATGACTCTTTTATTCTATCCGTTGTGGGGCGTGTTGTCAACCCCTTAGGCGCTTTGAGCTTGTGACCTCTTGCAGAACCGGATATAACTCTCATATGTTCCTCACCTTTATTTTATGACTTCGGGCATTATATGTCAAATGAAATTTCCTCATTTCGCCAAAGTACCATTACACATATACTATTTTAACAGAAAAAACCGATTAAGTAAACACTTTATTTCATTATAGGCAAATTTTTTTTATTTTTGTGGTAAATAATTCATAAATTTTAGCCTTTAATAGTGAATTTTCTATAGTTTTAAGCTCTCTGTCGCCTCTGTATATATCAATTGCGACCGACTGTACCTCCTTTAGTATGTCTATATCCTTGTAAAGATTTGCTATCTTCATTTCGGGAAGACCGTGCTGTCTTGTGCCGAAAAAGTCGCCGGGACCTCTCAGCTCGAGATCCTTTTCGGAGATGACAAAGCCGTCGTTGGTACTGCACATTATCTTAAGTCTTTCCTTTGCGAGCTTGTTTTTGTTGTCGCTGACAAGCACGCAATAGCTCTTGTCACTTCCTCTGCCCACTCTGCCCCTTAGCTGATGGAGAGCGGAAAGTCCGAAGCGCTCGGCATTTTCTATTATCATAAGGCTTGCGTTAGGCACATTTATACCTACCTCTATGACCGTGGTGGAAACAAGCACATCTATATCCCCACTCGCAAACCTTTCCATTATTTTCTGTTTTTCGTCATTTTTAAGCTTGCCGTGAACACAGGCTATGTTCAGCTCGGGGAATATATCATTTTTAAGCTCCTCGGTATAGCTTAACACGGAGCGAAGCTCCGCATTGTCGTTTTCCTCTATCATGGGGCATATGATATAAGCCTGTCTGCCCTTTGCGACCTCTTTTTTTATAAAGGCGTAAAGTCGGCGGTAATAGCTGTGGTCAACGGCGAACGTATCTATTTTCTGTCTGCCCGGAGGCAGCTCGTCTATAACGGATATATCCAGATCGCCGTAAAGTATGAGCGCAAGCGTTCGGGGTATGGGCGTGGCTGTCATGACAAGCACATGAGGCTCGTTGCCCTTTGCGGAGAGCTTTTCTCTCTGCCTTACTCCAAAGCGGTGCTGCTCGTCTGTTATGACAAGTCCCGGATTGCTGTATTTTACATTGTCCTGTATGAGAGCGTGAGTGCCTATGACTATATTGCTTTCGCCCGAGCTTATCCTTTTGTAAGCGTCGTCCTTTTCTTTTTTCTTAAGACCGCTTGTGAGTAAATCACACCTTATGCCAAGAGGAGAAAAAAGTCTTTCAAAGCTTTTGAAGTGCTGACCCGCAAGCACATCCGTAGGCGCCATGAGCACAGCCTGATAGCCGTTTATCACGGCTAAATAAGCGCTAATGACCGCAAGCGCCGTCTTGCCCGAGCCGACATCGCCCTGTATGAGCCTGTTCATAACGCAGCCCTTTTTGAGATCGGATATTATTTCCGAAAGCACCCTTTTCTGTGCATTTGTAAGCTCAAAGCCAAGCTGCGAAAGTATGGGAGATATATCGAAGTCCTTTATTTTGACACCGCTTTTTTTGGAGCTTACGTTTCCCTTAAGCTCCAGAAGGTGGAGCTGTAAAAAAAGAAGCTCGTCAAAAACAAGCCTTCTCCTCGCCTTAAAGAAGGCATCGTCGTTCTCCGGGAAGTGTATATTTCTGACGGCAAACTCTCTTGAACATAGAGAACGCCCCTTAAGCACGGACTTAGGCATATACTCCTCCAATCCGTCCTCCACACAGTCAAGAGCAGACTTTATATAGCCTCTTATCATCCTCTGCGACATTTTGGCAGGCAGTCTGTAGACCGGTACTATCCTGCCCATATTGAGGCTTTCGGCATTTACCGCCTCATAGTCGGGACTGTTCAGCTGAAGCCTTCCCATCCTCTCGGACACCTTGCCCGTGAAGCTGTATTCCACACCTTGCTTGAGCTGATTTTTTATGTAGGGCTGATTGAACCACACACAGACTATACTTCCCGTGCCGTCTGAAACAACGGCGCTCACCACGGAAAGCGTTCTTGTGCGCATAGCCTCCGGAGCACGCATTATTTTACCCCTTATTGTAACCGTATTGTCCGCCTCTAGCTCGCAGACGGGAGTTGTCACGCTCCTGTCCTCATAATCGCGCGGATAATAGCTTATGAGGTCGTCAACGGTCTCTATGCCCATTCTCCCAAACTGCGCCGCTCTGGCTTCGCCTATATTTTTTACTGTCTGTATGCTGTCCGCAGCCTTCATACTATTCCACACCTATCACATAATAATATTCCATATTGGGAGCGCAGTGTATCTCGGTGTCCGCGTCCTCATGCTTGTCCGAAAGAACGGATATTATCTTTTCTGCCGTCTGTCTGTCGGCATTCTTGCCGTAATAAACGGCTATGACGGCAATATCGCGCTCCGCCGATATGATATCGACAAGCTTATCTGCGCACACTGCCGCATCCTCGTCCGAGGTAAGCTCGGAGCCTTCGGATATGCCCGAAAATTTCCCGTCCCGCAATGCGACTATGCCCGTAAGTTCAAAACCCGACTTTATTTTTTCCAGAAGCTCATCGCCTTCAAGCGAAAGTACGGCTTCTTCTCTTTCGGACGGGGCAGTCTGTTCGGATATTTCACTGTGCCTTATGCCCTCAATTATTGTCCTTACATTTTCCGTTTCTATGCCTGCGCCTTCGAGGGCTTCTTTTACGGCGGAGCATACCCTATTGCCCGTTTCGTTCATATCTGCGCCGTATTCCGCAATTATATGTATCACAATGCTTACGCCGCCGCTTTTGGGTATGGAAACATCCACGCCCTTGGCAGAGCTTTCCCGCTTGAGCATTCCGGCTATTCCGCTTTTGAGCGCTCCCGCAGACATACCCGCCACGCCCTCGCAGCCGAGAGCCGAAAACGCCGATATCTCGGCTATTGCCCTTTTGCTTATTCCCGTGTTCTCACTGCTTTTAAAAATACTCATATCTCAACCTCCGTATCATTGTCATTTTTGACATCGTTTCCATATAAATGGCAGCCATGTGCCGATACACACTAAAAGTATACACTATTTTGCCTGTTTTATCAAGATTTTTAGCTTAAATGAATAAAAATCAAAATTTTAAAAAATTTTTCTTGCATTTATTGTTGTTTTCTGATAGAATAAAAAACGATAGCAGTTAACTAAGGAGGTGTAATCGATGGCAAAGTGTGAAATATGCAACAAGACACAACAGACAGGTCACAGAATAAGCATAAGTCGTAGTCAGGTTTCAAGAAGAGCCAACAAGACTTGGAAATCAAATATCAAGAAAATCAAGATCGTTGAGGAGAACGGCAACGTTAAGTCGATCAACATCTGTACAAGATGCCTCAGAACAGGTACTCATAAGGGTACTATAACACGCGCAATCTGATTTTGAAAAAAAGCTTTAAATATTGATCAATGTTTAAAATAAAACGCTCCCAAAAGGGAGTGTTTTATTTATATAACTTTATATTAGCTCCGGATAGAGGGCTGTGAAAACTATCACGGCAACAATGACCGTGAGTATGACAGCAACAAAAAAGAGAAGTCTCTTTTTGCCCTTTGATATATGCTCAAGGAATATATCGTCCTCGACAATGACCTCCTGCGTACCTTCGTCAGTGTTTACAGCATTATACTCCTCCGCAGCTTCCTCCGCCGCAGCTTCGGCTGCGCTCTCGCCGTCCGCAGGCTCGGCGCTCTCCTCAACGCCCTCAAGGCTCCGATCATTTTCCGCGCGGTCCTCATTCACCGTCCTTATCTCGTCCTCCGCCACCAGCTTTCCGCAGTAACGGCAATATCTTGAATTATCGGCTATCTGCTCTCCGCAGTGCATACAATACATATAACGCCCTCCTTATATATAGCTTGTTCCATAAAAGTATTTTAGCACCAAAATCATATTATGTAAATAGCCGCTTGAAAAAGTCGGCATATTTTGTTATCATAATACGGTAGTGAATATTGTACGCAAGGAGAGTCTGAAATGAAGGACGCAAAGGACAAAAAATACGATATTAACGCTCTTAGGTCGGTAATGGAGTCGCTTTTGGGCGAAAACGGCTGCGAATGGGACAAGGCGCAGGATCACAAAAGTCTCAAAAAATATCTTATAGAGGAATGCTACGAGGTGATAGACGCCATAGACTCCCGTGACAGCGAAAACCTATGCGAGGAGCTTGGGGATCTTCTCTTTCAGATAGTGTTCCACTGCTGCTTGGCGCAAAAGGAAGGACTTTTTTGCTTTGATGATGTGACGGACGGCATAACGAAAAAAATGATACAAAGGCACCCTCATGTTTTTGCGGGAGAGCACTACAGCGAAAATGACGATATAAATGAAAAATGGGAGAGCATAAAAAAGCAGGAAAAGGGATATAAAAGTAATATGGAAATAATAAAAAGCGTGCCGCGGTCCCTGCCCGCTCTTATGAGAAGTGTTAAGACCATTTCAAAGACGGAGTCCGTAGGCGTATATACCCCTGACTACGACAAGCTGTGTGAAGAAAACGCCATGCTGTCCGAGGGTATAAGGTCGCTCATTTGCAGCAATAATGTGGAAAAAATGGAATTAATTGGAAATTTTTTATTAAATTTATCAAAAATTTCACATTTTTTACAAATAAATGCCGAATTTTCCTTGACAAATGCCTTAGAAACATTTATAAATAGAATTGAGGACATTGAAAATACCAAAACAGTCGATGGGGGAATCAAAGAGGATACTGATTCTAAGACTGCGGAGGTAAATAAAAAAAATTAAGGAGGACACTTTCAATGAACAAAGCAGAATTAGCAGCAAAGATGGCTGAGAAGACAGGTTTAAAGAAGACAGAGGCTGAGAAGGCTTTAAAGGCTTTCATCGATGCAGTTACTGAGGAATTGGCAGCAGGCGGAGACGTAAGATTAGTTGGTTTCGGTACTTTCGCAGTTAAGTCAAGGAGCGCTCGTACAGGCGTTAACCCCAGAAATGGCGAGAAGATGAATATCGCAGCTTCTAAGGCTCCCGGATTCAAGGCCGGCAAGGCTTTCAAGGATGCTGTAAATAAGTAATTCTTTATAATTTATTAAAGGCGTGGTCTTATGGTCACGCCTTATTTCTTTTATTTAAAGGAGAGTATGCTATGAGACTTGACAAATACCTTAAGGTAAGCAGGATAATAAAGCGCAGGACCGTGGCAAACGAGGCGTGCGGCGCAGGTAGAGTGAGCGTGAACGGCAAAACTGCCAAGGCGGGGCTTGAGGTAAAGCCCGGAGACATAATAGAAATAGTCTTCGGCACAAACACCGCCAAATATGAGATATTATCCGTGCAGGAAAATGTTAAAAAAGAATTTGCGGGCGAAATGTATAAAAGCCTCTGACGGAGAATATATTTTAATATAGCATATCGGGAGGAAAAGCTTTTGGAGGGTGGAAGACACAGCATAAGCCTTGACAACAGAGAAAAGCTTGCGGCAAACGGCATAACCGACATACTGAGCTTCGATGAGGAGGCTATAGTTGCCCAGACGGAGAGGGGAATACTCATAATAAGAGGCAGCAGTCTGCATATAGACAGCCTTGACCTCGAAAAGGGCAGTCTTGTAGCAGACGGAGATATAGCCGCTCTGACATACGACAGCGACGAAAAGGATAAGGGCGGCATATTCGCAAGGCTTTTCAGATGATACTTTCTTTTTCTTTCCAATGCCGTCTTTTCATGGCGGTTACCGTCATAGGCTTTTTTGCCGCTTTTTTATATCACATTGTCTTTGCCCTTTGCAGCGTTTCAAGAACGCATGGTATAATAAAGGGCGCCGCCGATATCATATACTGGTGCGCATTTTCTTTTGCGCTGTTTTTTTTCCTGCTCAAATACAACAGCGGAGAGGTAAGACCCTTTTCCGTGGCGGGCAGCTTTTTGGGTATGCTCATGTACTACATTTTGTTAAAAGAGAAAACGGACAGGATATTATACCCCTTATTTATAGTCGTAAAAAAAATTCTTTTGTTCATATTAAACATAATCAAAGCCCCCTTTTATGCGATTTTATGTCCATTTTACAGAAAAATTAACAAATTTTTAATTTTTTCAAAAAAAAGCTTGCAAAATCGCTTGAAATATGAGAAAATTACACTGGGTTACAGAACGAAGCTTTTTTTAAGAGGTGAAAAAATTGCCGGCAGCAAAAACAAGAAAAAAATCAAACCACAGAATAAGCAACCCTAAGTGGACGGCTATGATGGCTGTAATAGTTCTTATGATGGTCGCATGGCTCGGCGGGATGTATGTAGTACATTTACAGCTGGCAGCCTCCATGCAGGATATAGATGTCGAAATAGCCGAGGCTAAGGCTGAAAACGCTGCGCTACAAAAGCAGTATGACAATCAGGACAGCCCCGAATTTATAGAAAAGGTAGCAAGAGAAAAGCTCAATATGGTATATCCGTCGGAGCTTGTATACATAAACGCAAATTCCGAGGAAGGCAAAAAGCTTCTCAACTCAATAAGAAGGTCTGCCGCTAAGGTATCCGAAAGCTCGATAGCAAACAGCAATTCGACTAAAGTGGAATAATTATTTAAAAAGCAACTTCCATAGTTGCTTTTTTTTGTTTTATTTGATATAATCTATATAAATAATATTCAAAATAAGAGGTGAAATAATATGGCATTTGGAATGAGAGCGCACGATCTGGGCGGAAAACAGACATTTGATCAGCTTATAGACAAGCTTACGGAGCACAAAATAAACGACATCCAGCTTGCCTTCAAGAAGTCTATAACAGACATAGACTTTTCAACCGGACATTATAATCCCGGACTTGGAAGATATATAAGCAAAAGACTCAGCGACAACAATATACATGTTGCAGTCCTGGGCTGCTACATCAATCCTACCACTCCCGACGAGCCTAAAAGGCAGGCGGAGGTAAAGAGATTTATAGAGCATCTCAAGTATGCCAGAGCTATAGGCGCGGATATGGTAGGCACCGAAACGGGCAGACTTGACGAGAACTTCAAGATAGTTCCCGCAACATACACGGAGACCTGCTATCAGAGGCTGTTAAAATCTATGAGAGAGATAGTGAGCGCGGCCGAGAAGCTTGGCGTTATAGTAGGCGTAGAGGGCGTTGCCACTCACACTCTTTATTCTCCCGAAATGATGCAGAGGTTTTTAGACGATATAGATTCTCCCAATGTGGAGGTCATACTCGACCCCGTAAACCTTCTTGACAGAAACAACTACAAGGAGCAGGAGGCGGTTATAGCAAAGGCTTTCAAATACTACGGCGACAGGATATCCGTTATGCATATAAAGGACTTCAAGCTCGATGAGAACGGCGATGTTGCCTTTGAGCAGGTAGGCGAAGGCTTATTCAACTATGCTCCCCTTTTCAAGGAGCTCAAGGCGTCTAAGCCCCATATAACCATGCTTATAGAAAATTCCAACGGCGACCGCTACCACAGCGACTGCGACTATCTTCAGAAAATATATGACGAAGCTTAAAAAGGGATTTTACACAAGGGATGCCGTGACCGCAGCCCAAGAGCTTTTGGGTAAGTATATAGTCAGAAAAACCAATGGACATACCCTCGTGGCTATGATAACGGAGACCGAAGCCTATAAAGCCGACGACAAGGCATGCCATGCGTATAATTACAACAAAACACAGAGAAATACCGTGATGTTCAAAGAGGGCGGCAGCGCATATGTATACCTTATATACGGTATGTACAACTGTCTCAATGTGGTGACGGATGCGGAGGGCGAGCCTGCCGCAGTGCTTATAAGAGGCGCAGAACCCATAGAGGACAAGGAATATATGTCCCTGATGAGGTATAAAAAGCCCCTTTCGGCTCTCAATGCCTATGAAAAACGGAATTTTTCAAACGGTCCCGGCAAGCTCTGTCTTGCCCTTGATATAGACAGAAAGCTTAACGGCGAGAGCCTTATGGGCGATAAGCTGTATATAACGGAGGGCAAGGAAATAAGGAGCTTTAAAACAGGCAAACGCATAGGCATAGACTATGCGGAGGAAGCAAAGGAGCTTCTCTGGAGATTTTATTTATGAATCAGATAACCGACTACACAAGATACAACAAAATAGCCGTTATGGGCGGCACATTCAATCCCATACACACGGGACACCTCGTTGCGGCGGAGGCGGTAAGGCAGCAGCTTGGCATAGAAAGAGTCATATTTGTGCCCTCCGGAAAGCCTCCCCACAAGGAGTCAGATCCCATGCTCACGGAACACAGATACCTTATGACGGTGCTTGCAACGGTCACAAATCCACACTTTGAGGTTTCCCGCATAGAAGTAGATAGGACGGGTCTTACCTACACCGTGGACACAATTACGGAACTTAAAAGGCGGTGCCGTGAGGACTGCAATATATACTTCATAACGGGAGCGGACGCAATAAGCGAGATACTCAAATGGAAGGAGCCGGAAAGACTCCTGTCCATGTGCGAGTTTGTGGCTGTCACAAGACCCGGCTACAACAGCAGCGAGCTTAAAAAGACTGTGAACTCCCTTAACGAAAACTACAGAGGGCGCATAACCCTTCTGGAGATACCTGCGCTTTCCATATCCTCTACGGATATACGGCACAGAGTGCTTTCGGGACAGACAATAAAATATCTTGTACCCTCGCCCGTGGAGGAATATATACTCAAGTTCGGACTCTACAGCCCCGACTTCAATTCAATTCCGGAGGCTGACACCATAAACGCAAGGCTCCACTCCGTGCTCACACCCAAGAGATATAAGCACACACAAGGCGTTGCCGAAGAGGCGGCAAAGCTTGCCAAGCGTTACGGCGCGGATATCAAAAAGGCATACACCGCAGGACTTCTGCACGACTGCGCAAAGTGCTTTACGGACGGCGAAAAACTGAAGCTTTGCAAGGTCTACGGAGTAAAGCTTGATGATGTGCTCAAGGCCCAGCCTGATCTTACGCACAGCTTTCTGGGTGCAAAGATAGCCGAGGCGGAATACGGCATAAGGGACAAGGACATACTAAATGCCATTGCCTATCATACAACAGGCAGAGAAAATATGTCCCTGCTTGAAAAGATAGTGTTTATAGCCGACCTTATAGAGCCTAACAGAGATTATTTCAAGGGGCTTGATAAAATAAGAAAATTGGCTTATAATAACATAGATGACGCGGTCATATCCGCACTTGAAAGAACAATAGAATACAACAAGGAAAGAAAGAGGGTAATTCACCCGTTGGGCTTGGCTGCCCTTGAATACATTAAGGAGGGAAAAAATGAGCAACACTAATTCTCTTGAGGCTGCAAAGCTTGCATTTCTGGCGCTTGAGGACAAGCTTGCCGAGGATATAAGAGTGCTTGACATAAGCAAGATATCGACATTGAGCGATTATTTTGTCATAGCCAGCGGTTCCAACTCGAACCAGCTCAAGGCTATGGCTGACGCAGTCGATGAAAAGCTTTACAAGGCGGGCTTTGTACTGAAGCACACAGAGGGTATACAGACACACAACAGAAGCTGGGTGCTTATGGACTTCGGCGACATAGTTGTGCACCTGTTCCACAAGGAGGACAGAGAATTCTATTCTCTCGAAAGAATATGGGGAGATGCAAAGGAGCTTACAGAAGAGGAGCTCAGGGCTTAAAAAGCCTTAAAATAAAAACTTTGGAGGAAACAAAAAGTGAACGGTAAGAAAAACAATATGGAATACAGTGTAGATTGGACCTTAATTATGCAAGAGCTTTTGAAATATGTATGGCTCATTATTGCAGTGGTAGTTATTCTTGGCTCATTGGGCTTTATGTATACAAAGATCTGTATGCCCCTTGAATACACTACCTCGACCTGTCTCTATGTTAAAAGCAATGAAGACAGCGCCGTAACAAACAACCTTAATCTTCAGGAGCTTGATGCTTCAAAAAGTCTTGCGGAGACATATATAGTTATACTCTCAAACGACGCTATAATGGATGTCGTTGCCGAAAGACTGAGCACTATATGTACTCAGGATGAGATAGAAAGTTATTTTTCGACTTCTCTTTCCGACAACGGAACCATAACTATCGATCCCAAGAGCGTACTGAAATATGTGCGTTTCAACACCGTAAACGAGACCGAAATTATACAGATATCGGCAACGACCCCAAGTCCTACGATTTCTGCCGAGATATGCCGTATAATAGCTGACACGGCTCCATCCGTTATAAAAAGAGTTGTAGGCGCAGGCTTTGTTGAAACAATAAATGTGGCAAAAGTACCTATGCTGCCATCGGGACCTAATGCCATTAAAAATGGCATTATCCTCGCATTTTTAGGTTTTATACTCATAAGCGGTATAATAATACTCAGATATATGCTCAACAGAACAATAAACAACGGCGAGGAATTCAGAACAAAGTGCAAGCTTCCCGTTCTCTCCGAGATACCCACATACGATATAGAGGGCGCAAAGTACAAAAACAACATACTCCACAAGTATCTGCCTTCATTAAGACGTAAGGATGCCCAGGCAAGAATCGCCGTGGGTACCATACTTACGGACAAGGTGCAGTTCTCCGTTACCGAGGCCTATAATATGCTCAGAACAAACCTGCACTTCACGCTTTCCACACAGGACAGCAACGCTTTTGTTGTATCCAGTCCGCTTTCGGGCGACGGCAAGTCCACAACGGCTGCTAATATAGCCATAACTCTTGCTCAGACAAACGCAAAGGTGCTTTTGGTAGACTGTGACTTAAGGCGTCCCGTACAGCATAAGATGTTTGATCTGGACAATAAGAAGGGTCTTTCATCCGTGCTCACGGGTCAGTCCTTCAACGACAATGTGCATAAAAAGGTATATCAGACTCTCGATGTCCTCACTTCGGGTCCTATGCCTCCCAACCCCTCCGAGCTGCTCGGCTCAAAGAACATGGAAAAATTCATAACAAGCATAAAGGATCTTTACGACTATGTTATACTTGATACCTCGCCCATAAATGTGGTTACGGACGCTATGCTCCTTTCAAAGGTAACAACAGGCATAATGCTCGTTGTAAGACAGAATGTATCGACATATGACGAGATAGACAGAGCAATAGAGAGCATCAACTTTGTCGAGGGCAATATACTCGGCGTTGTAATAAACTCTGTTGAAGAAAACAACACTAAATATGGCAGAAAGTACGGCTATGCATATAAGTCTAATCCTTATGATACCTCAAGCCGTTCAAGACACAGCCATACCACAAAGGCATAAAAATACCTTGACCCTATTCTAAAAGGGAGGGAGTATATGAAATATTTAAACAGATTGTCGGTCGTTGTGCTCTTGTTGCTGGCGATCATAATACCTATTGTGTTCTTTGCAATATCCATTGGCACAAATAAAACAATAGAAGATAACGCCAAGACTGCTCAGAGCTATGCCAAGGAATCCTCGGAAAAAAGGCTTCAATCCGAAGCGGCATATTCCGAGATCTCCAAAATAATACCGGGAGTAGTATGTATTGGCTCTGACCTTATGTCAAGCTTTGGAACAGATAACACTAACTTTGTGGCAGACCTGCAAAACAAGCTCAATAACGAGGGCTATAAAATTCCCGTGACAAATCTTGCCGTAAGAGGTGAAAATATGCTCACCATACTTGGAAGGATAGGCGTTGTTCCCTTTGTGATCGCTAAGGATGTCACTATACCGGCTAAGGCAGATCTCATAGACATAGATCTTGATTCCAGCGAGGATGGTCTGGTATGGCCTCTTGCAATATCATCGGATTCCTCAAATTTCAATCCCGTTAATATTGCGGGACATGAGGGAATGATAGGCGGAGATGTGAGAACAGACCCCGAAACGGGCGAAAACCGCCACTATTTTGTGAGAATGACAGACGGCGAGCCGTTTACAATACCGGCAGGCTCTGTGATAAACACAAGCAGCGACGATGAGTTCAAAGACTTTGCCCACATAATATGGGTGGGTGAAAACGACAAATGGGACAACTACGAGCTGCTTTCGGACTACATAGAAAGAATAATCGCCTCCTGCGGAGCCAACAAAAGCAGATATCTTGTGCTGGGACTCATAGGCGGCAGCAGCGAAAGCACAAAGGAATACGACAGGATAATGGAGGCAAGCTTCGGTTCACACTTTTTAAATGTGCGAAAATATCTTGCCGGCGTGAAGCTTGAAGATGTCGATGTGGAGTTCACGGACGAGGACAAGCAGGCTCAGTCAAGGGGCGAGGTGCCTCAGTGCTTCTTACAGCAGGGAGGACTTGTGCTTAACGACAAGGGCTACAATGTACTGCTTGACTATGTGTACAACGGACTTGTGGCAAACGACTGTATAAGAAAACCCAAAAATCAATAATATGTCTAAAAATGAGGAGCAAAACGCTCCTCTTTTTTTAATATATAAAATCGTCATATTCCTTGAAATCAGAATAAAAATATGGTATATTTATCTTTAATGGATAATGGAGTGATATCATGGACAAAAGAATATATTATTTTTATGTAATATGCGGAGCGTCGCTATGGGGACTTATAAGCCTGTTTTCTTATTCCCTGTCGGACTGCGGTATATCCTCCGGAAATATAGTGGTGATAAGAAGCTTCGGAGCCTCTGCCCTGCTCTTTATTATATTTGCGCTAAAGGACAGATCGCTTCTGAAAATAGAGCTTAAGGATATAAAATATTTCATAGGTACCGGCATAATAAGCTTTGTACTTTTCAATCACTGCCTTTTCACATCTATGGAGACCTGCTCAGCGGCAATATCGGTGGTGCTTCTCTACACTGCACCCATATTCGTCATGCTTATGTCCGCCCTGCTTTTCAAGGAAAAAATGACGGCTCGTAAGATATGCGCTCTCATACTTGCCGTGGCGGGCTGTGCGCTCGTTACGGGAATAACGGGCAGTATAAACGGCACGCCCTTCGGACTTCTGTGCGGACTTGGTTCGGGCTTCTTTTATGCGCTCTACAGCATATTCGGCAGATATGCCCTTGAAAAATACCGTCCCGTGACAGTGACGCTTTACACATTTTTGTTCGCAGCCATAGGCTCTCTGCCTCTTATGCGGTTTAGCGAGCTGTGCGCAGGGCTTTCACAGCCAAGGGGCATAATAAACGCCCTGCTCATAGTGACCGTATCCACGGTAAGCCCGTTTTTGCTCTACACAAAGGGTCTTTCGGGCATAGAATCGGGCACGGCGTCCATACTAGCCACGGCGGAGCCTGCCGTGGGCGTGATGGTGAGTGTATTCATACTTCATCAGCCCTTGACGATATCCGGCATAATAGGCATATTGCTCATACTTATGGGCGTTTTAGCCATAAATATAAATTTTGGGAGAAAAGAAAATGAATTACAGAGAAAAGCTTAAGGACTGCAAAAGAATAGTTGTAAAGGTGGGCACAACCTCTCTTACATATGAAAACGGCAGATTTAATTTAAAGAAAATAGACCGTCTTTCAAAAATGCTCACGGATCTGACAAACAAGGGTATTGAAACGGTGCTGGTGTCATCTGGAGCAATAGCCATAGGCGCAGAAAAGCTGGGACTTGAAAGACCGAGGGACATAGTGGGCAAGCAGGCGGCATCGGCAGTGGGACAGGCTCTGCTCATGCAGATGTACGAAAAATTTTTCAGCGAATACAATCAGAAGGTGGCTCAGATACTGCTCACAAAGCCCGTATTTGATGCCGAAATAAAAAGACGCAACGCCCTGAATACCATAAACAAGCTCCTTGAAATGGGCGTCATACCCATAGTGAATGAAAACGACACCATTTCAACGGATGAGTTCAACGAATTTTCGGACAACGACACGCTCTCGTCATATGTTGCGGCGCTTATAAAAAGCGATCTGCTGGTCATACTCTCCGACATAGACGGTATGTACACAGGCGATCCCAACAAGGACAGCAATGTCGAAATGATAGACACTGTGCCCAAGATAACCGACGAAATATATTCTCTTGCGGGAGGCTCTTCGTCAAGACTCGGTACGGGCGGAATGATAACAAAGGTAAAGGCTGCCGACTACCTCGGAAAGAAAAATGTGAGCATGGTGATCGCGTCGGGCGACAATCCCGATGTGGTATACGACATACTGGAAGGCAGAAAAATAGGCACTTTGTTTGTGGGTGGCAACATTGGATAAAAGCGAAATAAGACAAAAATTCAAGGCTGTAAGAAAGGAACTTGCGGGAGAAATAACCTATAAATTTTACAGCACTCCGGAATATACGAATGCAGAAAAAATATTCTGCTTTTACAGCTTTGGCTCCGAGATAGACACTACAAAATTAATAAAAAGGGCGCTTGCGGACGGCAAAAGCGTTGCCCTGCCCTGCGTGAAAGAGGGACAGAGCAATATGGTGTTTATATCCATAAATTCTGTTGACGGACTTGTAAAGGACAGATATGGCATACCCTCTCCCGAATATGACGAAAATAATATTGTATTATCCGACAACAGTACGCTTATAATAGTTCCCGGACTTGCCTTTGATGATGATTTTTACAGGATAGGATACGGTGGAGGATATTACGACAAATATCTCGGCGAGAACACATATATGTCCACCGCGGGAGTATGCTTTGAAGGACAGCTCACTCATAAGCTCCCTAAAGATGAGCACGATATAAGTGTAGATATGATAGTTACCGAAAAGGGAATAAGGAGGAAATAAAATGACATTAAAGGAAACGGGCGAAAGAGCCAAAAAAGCCAAAAGAGCGCTTGCAAGGCTCACAACGGACGAAAAAAACAGCATATTAAGAGGCTGCGCTAAGGCACTTAACGAAAACAGCAGAGAAATAATAAGGGCAAATGCCATTGACCTTGAAAACGGTAAAAATGCAGGGCTTAAGCCCTCTATCATAGACAGACTGATACTGGACGAGAGAAGAATAGCAGGCATGGCTGACGGACTTGAACAGATAGCAGCCCTGCCCGATCCCGTGGGAGAAATGCTCAATATGCGTACTCTGCCGAACGGGCTTACAGTAGGTCAGAAAAGAGTGCCTATGGGCGTTATAGGCATAATTTATGAGGCAAGACCGAATGTCACATCCGACGCTTTCGGACTGTGCTTAAAGGCAGGCAGCGCCGTTATACTCAGAGGCGGAAAGGACGCCATCAACTCCAACATTGCCATAATAAAGCTTTTCAGAGATAAAATAAAGGAGCTTGGCTTTGAAAGCGACATTGTTCAGCTTATGGAGGATACCTCCAGAGAAAGCTCAACGGAAATGATGAGAATGAACGGATATATAGATGTGCTCATTCCCAGAGGCGGAGCGGGGCTGATACAGAGCGTTGTTAAGAATTCCACGGTACCCGTTATAGAAACAGGCGTGGGCAACTGCCATATATTTGTGGACGAAAGCGCAGATATCGAAAAAGCAGTCAATATAACGGTAAATGCAAAGGCTCAGAGACCGGGAGTATGCAACGCTGCCGAAACACTTCTTGTGCATAAGAATATAGCGGAAAAATTCCTTCCGCCCGTTATAAAGGCGCTCAGGGAAAAGAATGTTGAAATAAGAGGCGACAAGGCTGTAAAGGCTATAGTAAACGATGTGAAGGATGCCGTTGAAGATGACTGGGCAACGGAATACCTCGACTATATACTTGCTGTAAAGGTAGTTGCGGATATAGATGAGGCAATAGAGCATATCGCAAAATACTCCACGGGGCACTCCGAATGCATAGTAAGCGAAAGCTATACCAACACGCAGAGATTTCTCGGCGAGGTAGACTCCGCCGCGGTATATGCAAATGCATCCACACGCTTTACAGACGGCAACGAATTCGGCTTCGGAGCGGAAATAGGCATAAGCACACAAAAACTCCACGCAAGGGGTCCTATGGGACTTAAAGAGCTTACCACCACAAAGTATATAATATACGGCAGCGGACAGATAAGAGGATAAAAAATCAAAAGCCCGTCATTATCATTTCCTAAACCAGCATTTTTTAGTGATCATAGGAATCGATAAGACGGACTACACTATACTTTTTTACACATTCCAACAGGGCGGGAAAATAAACCGCCCTGCTTTTTTATGCAACTGTAACTATATCCTCGCAACGCCTGTTCTCTTTGCTGCCTCTGAGACTGCTCTGGCTATGTCCTTTGAGACGGATTTATTGAGCGCGGAAGGAATGATTATACCCTTTTCTCTGTCCTCTGCCGTTACGAGCCTTGAAATGGCGTCGGAGGCAGCAAGCATCATTTCTTCGTTTATGTCGCTTGCTCTCACATCCAGAGCGCCCCTGAATATACCCGGAAATGCAAGAACGTTGTTTATCTGATTTGGATAATCCGAACGGCCCGTAGCAACTACCCTTGCACCTGCTTTGAGCGCCTCCTCGGGGAGTATTTCGGGGTTGGGATTTGCCATGGCGAATATAATGGCGTCCTTATTCATTGTGCGCACCATATCGCCCGTGAGGATATTGGGAGCGGAAACACCTATAAATATATCGGCTCCCTTTATGATATCCGCAAGCTCGCCGTCCTCTCTGTTGGGATTGGTTATACTTGCAAGCTCGGCAAGAGACTTGTCCTTATATTGCTTGTCGGCTGTTATAACGCCGTCAATGTTGCGCATGACTATGTTCTTGAAGCCTGCCTTCAAAAGGAGCTTAGCTATAGCCGTGCCTGCTGCGCCCGCTCCGCTCATGACTACCTTGCAGTCCTCGGCATATTTGCCCGTGAGCTTGAGCGCATTTCTTATGCCCGAAAGCACAACTACAGCCGTTCCGTGCTGATCGTCATGAAAAACGGGTATATTGCAGAGCTTTTTGAGTCTTTCCTCTATCTCAAAACAACGGGGCGCGCCTATGTCCTCCAGATTTATGCCTCCGAAGCTGTCGGATATCCTGTAAATGGTCTCCACCACTTCGTCCGTATTCTGTGTGTTAAGGCAGAGAGGAAAGGCATCCACATCGGCAAATTCCTTGAAAAGGACACACTTGCCCTCCATGACGGGCATACCCGCAACACCGCCTATATTGCCAAGTCCGAGCACAGCAGAGCCGTCCGTTATGACAGCCACCATATTGTGCTTTCTCGTAAGCTCATATACCTTGTCGGGGTCCTCCTTTATGGCAAGGCAGGGCTCCGCAACTCCGGGAGTGTAGGCAACCGAAAGGTCGTCGGCATTGTTCACCTCTGCCCTTGAAATGACCTCTATCTTGCCCTTCCATTCTGCGTGTTTTTCCATAGCTATTTTCTTATAATCCATTTTTATCTCTCCTTTTTGTCTAATACTGAAGCTTATGCTTGAAGTCCTTTTCGGCGCTTCTCTGTTCGTCCTTCTTGGCGATATCCCGTCGCTTGTCATAGAGCTTTTTGCCCTTTGCTATGGCTATATCCAGCTTGACAAGGCTGCCCTTGAAATACACCCTCAAGGGCACTATTGTATATCCGTCCCTTGTTACCGCTCCTATGAGCTTGTTTATTTCATATTTATGCAGAAGCAAGCGTCTGTCGGCAAGGGGATCGTGATTGAAAATATTGCCCTGCTCATACGGGCTTATGTGCATCTGCTTTATTATAGCCTCACCGTTTTCTATGGAGATATAGCTCTCCTTAAGATTGCACCTGCCCGCACGCATGGACTTGACCTCCGTACCCGTGAGCGCAATGCCCGCCTGAAAGGTCTCCAATATGAAATAATCGTGATATGCCTTTTTATTCTGAGCAATAAGCCTGTTTTCACTTTTATTTTTAGGCATTTAACATTATCTCTCCTTTTTTAATTCGCTTTTAAGCCCCTCCACAAGGCTGTAAGGTATTTCCAGCTCTCCGTAGCCCGTGCCAAGCTCAAGCCCCGGCTTATTTTTGCCGTGGAAGTCGCTGCCTCCGCTTATTTTAAGTCCTTTTCTCTCGGCAAGTTTTTTTATATACTCTGTCTCGGAGGCGCTGTGAGTTGAATAATACGCTTCTATTGCCGAAAGTCCGCACTTTTTAAGCTCCGAAACAATATATTCCAGCCTGCGCTCGGAAACCTTGTATGTAAAGGGATGCGCAAGCACGGAAATACCTCCGCTCCGAGAAATGAGGCTCAATGTGGTATTATAGTCCATGAGGCTTCTTTTTACATAAGCGGGCTTGTCCTTGCCTATATAACGTTCAAATGCCTCGTTGTTGGAGGAGGCATAGCCCTTTTTGACTATCTCGCGCGCAATATGCGCCCTTGTTATAACGCTGCCGCCCGCCGAGGCTACAACATCATCATAGCTTATATTTACGCCTATGGAGTTGAGCTTTTCAACCATGAGCATATTTCTATCGGCACGGCTTTTTTTGAGCCCGGAAAGAGCAGAAATAAGCTCTTCACCATTATCAATGAAAAGTCCCACTATATGAAGCTCGTTGTTGTCAAAGTCGGTGGATATCTCCACTCCCCTTATGACCTCAACGCCGTATTTTCCGCCCCAATACATAGCCTCGTCCGTGCCGTCGAGGGTATCGTGGTCGGTAAGGGCAAGCGCGGAAAGTCCCTTTTTTGCCGCAAGCTCCACCAGCTCTTTGGGCAAAAGAGTGCCGTCCGAATATGTGCTGTGGGTATGCAGATCTGCCGTTTTCATATAGCTCACCTCTTAGTTTATTTTATACCGTATTTCCTAAAAATGCAAGGGTGTATTGTGTCCTTTAATGTCTTTTATATAAAAAAACTGTAATTTTGGTATAATTAAGAATAACTTAGTGGTATTTATGGTTTTTTTGCTGTATAATTGATTGGAAAGCTGTATATGAAAAGAGGTCCTTATAATGTCAAAGGCAGTCAGAAACACGGAGGAAATACTCTCCGGCAACATGGTAAGAGCCATACTCACTCTTGCCGTACCCATATTTATAAACAACTTCATACAGACGCTTTATAATCTGACCGATACCTATTGGCTTGGAAAGCTCGGCACAAACGAAATGGCTGCCATATCTCTTGTAAGCCCTATACAGAGCATTATAATACAGTTCGGCACGGGACTTACGGTCGCAGGCTCCATACTAATTGCTCAATATGTCGGCGCAAGAGACGGCGAAAAAGCGCAGTCTATGGCAAACCACATTTTCGTATGCTCCATGATATTCGCCCTTGTTTGCGGCGTGCTCTGCTTTGTGACTACGCCGTCCGTTGTAAAATGGCTTGGCGCCGAGGGAAGTATACTCACAATGGGTATAACATATATAAGGATAGTTATAACCGACCTGCCCTTTTTGTTTATGATAAACATTTTCTCGGCAGTCAATCAGGCTCAGGGTGACACCGTAAGACCCATGCAGCTCAATCTTCTGGGAATAGTCATAAATATGGTGCTCGACCCGCTTTTCATAATGGGCTTCAAATGGGGCATAGCGGGAGCGGCGCTTGCCACAATGCTTGCAAAGGTGCCCTGCGCTCTCATAGCGGGCATAAGCCTTTTCAATCAAAAAAACGCCATACCCATAAATTTAAGAGGCTTCAGATTTGACGGCACTCTTTTCGGCAGGATAGTTTCCGTGGGTCTGCCCACTGCTCTGGGTAATTCCACAATGCAGTTCGGCTTTCTGCTTATGACAAAGAATGTGCTCGTTTTCGGCAGCGGAGCTATGGCGGCATACGGCATAGGCAACAGAATAAACGGCATGATAACCATGCCCGCAAACGCTCTGGGCGACGCCGCCTCCACCATCGTGGGACAGAATGTGGGCGCAAAGCAATTAAGCCGCGCCGTGGATTCCTACAAAAAATCAAGGCTCATAGCGGCGGGCTTTCTGCTTGTCGCAGGCTTCATACTTTCAAGAAGCATAATTTCAACATCTATAGTAAGCATATTTTCAACGGATGCCGAGGTCATTGCCATGGCTTCAAAATTCCTGTCCATAATGGCGTTCTGGTGCTGGACAAACGGCATATACACCACCACAAAGGGCATATTCAACGGAGCGGGAAACACAGTCGTTACAATGGCTGTGGAGGCTTCAAGGCTTTGGGTGTTCCGCTTTGCCACGCTCTTTATATTCAGCAGATTTTTCCACATGGCAGAGCAGAGCGTGTGGTACTCCGTTGTGGCAAGCAACGGCATAGCGGCGTTCATATTGCTTGTATTCTACTACATGGGCTGGTGGAGGCACAGGCTTTCTCCCGAGCTTAAGGCACAGACCGTATGAGAGGTAATTATATGAAAATAACCGACATTAAACCGCAGGCAAAAAACGAAAACAGGGTGTCCGTATTTATAGACGGCAATTTTGCCTTCGGCATGGACAAAAACGACTGCGCCTTTATGGGGCTTAAGACGGGCGACGAAATAACACAGGAAAAATACGACTACATAGCCGACAATGTGCTCTATACAAGCGCGTACAAAAAAGCCGACAGATACATAGGCTTTAAGATGCGCACAGAAAAAGAGGTACGCAAAAAGCTAAGAGATGAGGACTTCGGTGAGGATATAATAGAAAGAGTTATTGCCTCCATGCTCAAATACAAATATATAGATGATGAAAGCTATGCCATAATGTACGCAAAGGACTGCGCAAGGCTCAAAAAATGGGGGAGCGAAAGAATAAAGGCGGAGCTTATGAAAAAGGGCGTAGAAGAAGCCGTTATAGAAAGAGCGCTTGAAGAAGCAAACATAGAGGACACGGAGGAAGTAATATCGCAGCTGCTCGAAAAGCGCATAAAGACTGCGCCCATAGACATAAAGGAAAAGCAGAGGCATTTTAATTTCCTTTTGAGGCGGGGCTTTAAGAGCGAGGACATAAAAAAAGCGCTTTCAAAATACGAACAGGAGAATTAAAAAATGGACAAGAATTTCAAGGCGGGCATAGTGTGCTGTTCGGACGGACAGCCGAGAGCAAACGAAAAGGACATAATAAGGCTTGAAAACACACTTAAAAATATAGGCATAACTCCCATTTTCAGTCCCTATATATATGAGGATTACAATGTTTTCAGCGCCTGCGCCGAGAAAAGAGCGGACGCTCTCATGGATTTTTACAACGACGACGAAATAAAAGCCATATTCGACATATCGGGCGGTGACATTGCAAACGAGGTGCTGGGCTTTCTGGACTTTGAAAAAATAGCAAAGAGTAATAAACGATTCTGGGGGTATTCCGACCTGAGCACGGTGATAAACGCAATATACAGCAAAACGGGCAAAAGCTCCGTTTTGTATCAGATAAGAAACCTTGTTTACGACCACGGCGAGGAGCAGACAAGGAGATTTAAAAGCGCCGTCTTTGAAAACGGCAGAGAGCTTTTTGACATAAAGTACCGCTTTATACAGGGCGAAAACATGGAAGGAATCGTTGTCGGCGGAAACATACGCTGTCTTTTAAAGCTTGCGGGCACGGAATATTTCCCCGACACAAGGGACAAGATACTGCTTCTAGAGGCATGGCACGGAAGACCCGCTCAGATGACGGCATACCTCAATCAGCTTAAATATATGGGAGTTTTTGAAAATGTAAGAGGAATACTTCTGGGCACATTCATGGTGATGGAGGCAGAAAACAGCAATCCCGACATAATAGAGCTTGTCAAGAAATGCGCGGGCGAAAGCGTTCCCATAGCCAAAACCCGGGAAATAGGTCACGCCACGGACTCAAAGGCGATCGTTATAGGCGAATATATGCGCTTTGAGGGAGAGAAGGCTTGAAAACATTTTAGGCACAGCAGCATACCTGACACGAGCACAAAAAATATACAAAAAATTTATCATAAAAAATCCGCATCCATTGATTAGGCATACGGATTTTTTTAATATATGCTAATATTATGAATACATTTTAATATCCCAAAAGTCTTGGCAGGAACATAGATATGGCAGGCACAAAGGTCACGAGCATAAGCACGGCAAATATAACGCCGTAGTATGCAAGCAGAGGCTTTACTACCTGCTCTATTTTTGTCTTTGCCACTCTCACGCCCACAAAGAGGATATTGCCGACGGGCGGTGTTATAGTGCCTATGCAGAGATTGAGCACAAGCATTATGCCGAACTGTATAGAATCCATGCCAAGTTCCTCGCACACGGGCAGGAATATGGGAGTGAATATAAGAATGGCGGGCGTTATATCCATGAATGTGCCGACAAAGAGAAGCACTATATTTATGATAAGGAGAATTATGACCTTATTGCTGCTTATGCCCAGAAGCGCGGAGGATATGGCGGAGGGTATACTCGTAAATGCCATTACCCAAGCCATGATGCTCGATACGCCTATAAGGAACACTATAATGCCCGTTGTTTCGGCGCTTGTCTTTATTATCTCGTAGAGATCCTTTACCTTTATCGTCCTGTAAATAAACGAAAGTATAAGGCTGTAAACCACAGCGACTACGGAGCCCTCCGTAGCGGTAAATATGCCCTTTACTATACCGCCTATAACTATGACGATGAGCAAAAGGCTCGGCAGAGCGTCAAAAACTATCCTGACGCCCTCCTTGGCGCTGTAGCGCTGACTGCTCTTATAGCCTCTCTTGGCGGCTATTATAAAGGCAACTATCATACAAGCCAAGCCCCACAAAATACCGGGAATATAGCCTGCCATAAAGAGTGCCGCAACGGATGTGCCGCCGCTGACAAGCGAAAAGGTGATGAGCACATTGCTGGGAGGTATGAGAAGTCCCGTAGGCGCAGTGGCAATATTTACCGAGGCGGAATAGTCCTTGCCGTAGCCCTCCTTTTCCTCAATAGGTCCTATTATGGTACCCATAGCGGAGGCAGCGGCTACGCCCGAACCCGAAATTGCGCCGAACATCATATTGGCAAGGGTGTTGGTGTGCGCAAGGGCGCCCGGTATCCTGCCCGTCAGAAGCTTTGCAAAATTGATGAGCCTAAGCGCAATTCCTCCCCTGTTCATTATATTTCCCGCCAGTATGAAAAACGGTATGGCTATGAGAGTGAACACGGATATGCCCGAAAAGGTACGCTGTGCACCCGTAAGAAAGGCGGCGTTTATATCCAGCACGGGAAGTATGGCTATGATAGATGATATGCCTATCGCTATTGAAATGGGTGCGCCTATAAGAAGCGTTGCCAAAAGCACGCAGGCTATTATAAGTCCGCAGAAAAGAGCCGTATTCATTTGCTTTCACCTCCTTTTATTAAACCGTAAATATTGACTATTGAATAAAAAGCTATTATAAAACCGCTCAATGGCACCACAACATAGACATAGGACATGGGTATTCCCAGAGAAGCCGTGACCTGAGTGGCTGTAAGCCTTGTGATCGATATACCGCCGTAAATGAGCACAATAACGGCAAAGAGGAACACAAGCGCCTCATTTACCACGCTTAAAACACGCCTTGTGTTATCCGACAGCTTGTCATAAAGAAAGGTCATAGCCATATGCTCCCTTTTGCCGAAAACAAGGGCTGCGCTCAAAAGAGCAAGCCATGTGAAGGAATAGGTGAGAAGCTCCTCGGAGGTGGTGCTCGGAGCATTGAAAACATATCTTGTTACTATCTGATAAGTGCCGACCACCACTATAAAGGCAAAAAGAAAAATACATACCGACTCAAGCGCTTTGTTAAAATATTTCATCAGCCCACCTCCTTGTTTATGGTCTGTATTCTTTCATATATTGGCGCAAGCTTTTCGTTGTCCGCCACCATTTGGTGCTGTAGATCCATCACCTTTGCCTTGAACGCCTCCACATCCACATCGGAGAAATTGACGCCCATCTCCTCCGCCTGTCTTTTGGCGTCCTCCACCTGAACGAGCCACTCTCTGCGCTCCACCTCATTGCATATCTCGGCTGCTCTGTCAAATACTTCTCTTTCCTCGGGGCTCAGGCTGTCCAGAAACTTGACATTGCCCACAAGCATATCCGGCACCATCTGATGCCTGTCATACACATAATACTTCGCCACCTCGCCGTGCTTGTTGTTCGTGAGGGCAAGCTCATTGTTCTCGGCTCCGTCTATAACGCCCTGCTGTATGGCGGTGTATACCTCGCCGAAGGACATTGGCGCGGCGGCTGCGCCGAACGCCTTGACCATATTTACATTTGAAGGGCTCTGCTGCACTCTCAGCTTAAGTCCCTTAAGATCGTCGGGACCTGTCACGGGCTTTGTGGTGTAGAAATTTCTTGTGCCCGCATCAAACCATGTAACGGCTTCAAAGCCCGATTCCCTTGTAGCCGTGTATATGCGCTCTTTAAGCTCCTCGTCCTCCATAGCGGCATAGTAAGCCTCCGTAGAGTCAAAAAGATAGGGTATGCTGAATATGGAATAGATGTCGTCGAAGGTCTCCAGATTTCCAGTGCTGCACACCACAAAGTCTATGGCTCCCGTCTGTGTGAGCTCTATAGCCTTTACCGAAGCGCCCAAAAGCTCATTTGGGAATATCTGAACATCATATTTATCGCCGAGGTTTGCCTCCACATATTTTTCAAACTCCAGCAAGCCTAAATGGTCGGGATGGGTTTCGCTCTGAGCATGAGCTATCCTGACTATTCTCTTGCCATCGGTCGCCGTGCATCCGCTTATAATAAAAACCGAAGCAAGCAGCGCGGCAAACAGAGAATATATTTTTTTTATACTCATAAAACAGCCTCCTTGCAAGTTTTTTTGGTGAATAAAAATAAGTATCACAATATTTATGCCCATAAACACCAAAAAATATTTATTAATGTTATATTAATATTGTTACACAAAATTTAACACAATTCGCAATAATATTCAGTTTTTGTTGCATAAATATTAAGAAATTTGTGTAAAATTAATAAAAAAAATTGACTTTTATGTGACTTTGCGTTATAATTACTTTGTATATTCTGTTTATATACAAATATACAAAAGGGAGGAAGGTTCTATGTCTGCATTTATACTGGACAAGCTGTTGGAGATAGGCGAAAAGAACGCTTATCCTTTACATATGCCCGGACATAAACGCAATACGCGCTTTATGCCCTATGACCTAAGAACAATGGACGTAACGGAAACGGGAGAAACGGACAATCTGCATGACCCCAAGGATATAATAGCCAAGTCGCAGAAGGCTATGGCGGAGCTTTTGGGCGCGGATGAAAGCTTCTATATGGTAAACGGAGGCTCGGGCGCAAACATTGCGGCTGTGATAGGCTGCTGTGATCCCGGCGATACCGTGCTGGTGTCTAGCGGCTGCCACAAGAGCATATACAGCGCGCTTATACTTTCGGGCGTAAAGCCTGTGTACATATCTCCTCAGATGACGGAGGAAAGCCTTTGCGCAAGCATCAGCATAAGAGATATGTTCAGAGCCTTTGACGAATATGATGTAAAGGCAATGATAGTAACAAGCCCCACATATGAGGGCTTTACAAGCGATATAAAGACCATAGCGGACATAGTGCACAAGCACAATTCCATACTCATAGTGGACGAATGTCACGGCTCGCACTTTGTGTTCTCGGATACCTTCCCGCGTCCCGCGCTTTCACAGGGCGCAGACATAGTTATAAACAGCTGGCACAAAACTCTGCCCTGTCTTAATCAGGCGGCGGTATTGAGCGTAAGGTCCGAAAGAGTTGACAGGGAGAGGATAAGACAGGCGGTATCCATGATAAATACCACAAGTCCGTCATATCCCATATTGGCGTCAATAGACTATGCAAGGCACATACTCACAACGGACAAAAATCTCTTTACGGCATATATAAGCACTCTTAAGGAGGCAAGAAATGAGCTTGCACACTGCAAGGTGCTCAAGCTTGTAAACGACAGCATAAAGGGTCAGGGAGATATATTTGATATAGACATAAGCCGATTTACAATAATGGTGAGAGCAGACCTGACGGGCAGCGACTTGGCTAAAATACTTCTCGACAAGTACAACATACAGATAGAGCTTGCGGGAGCGCACCACATTGTGGCTCTTAGCTCCGTTGCGGATGATCCCAGAGGCATAAAGAAATTTGTAAAGGCTATAAGAGATATTGACAAGAAGCTTGAAAGAAAATATATAGACAAGCTCCCGCTCGATATGAAGCCCGTGAGAGAGTGCGTTATGAAGCCTTCGGAAGTGTTCTATGCCAAAAAAGAGACCATAGACCTCTCCGAAAGTGAAGGCAGGATACCCGCAGGAATAATAATGCCCTATCCTCCGGGAATACCCATAGTTGCTCTCGGCGAGAGAATAACGGCTGCGGATATAGAAAAAATAGGCATACTCGAAAGATACGGTATAAATATAGCGGGTATTGAGAATAACAAAATTGCCGTTGTGAAAGAAAGCGAGGCATAGGCTTTATATAATTAAGTTTTCATTAATTTTGCCGTTTTTGCTCAAAAAAATTGTAAAATTTACTTGCAAAAAATATAAAATATGTTATACTATATTAACATAAGCTTTACAGGGGGTATCGATATGAGTAATTTACCGATCAGCTTAGAAGAATTGATATATGCCGCTCTTTTGGCATTTTGTATAACATGGTTTATAAACAACGCCATAAAGATAAGAAAGATTATGAAGGCAGCTTCCGCAAGCGTGAGCGCGCCCAAGGACATAGCCTCCGTTATGGATAGGTGCTACAGTCTTTTCCCTCTTGAAAATGTGGAGTACAGAGGAGTTACCTTCACAAGAGGTATGCAGATAAAGATAACGACCACCGCAAATGCCGACTTCGTGGGCGAGTTTATAGGCGGAAACACGCAGAATATGGTCTGCATAAAAACAAGTAAGTATATAATAGCTCATAAGCTGAGCAATATTATCAATATCACAAAGATGTAAAAAAATCTCCGAAAGGAGATTTTTTTATTTGCTTTTTTGCGAATATTAAATCCTGTTTTTTGGCATACTAAGCAAAAAACAAGGAGGTACATTTTTATGTTCAAACACGAAAAAAAGCTTTTTCATCCAGTAGATGTGGAAAGACCCAATCCTCAATATGCCGCGCTCATGGAGGAACAGCTCGGCGGCGCGAACGGCGAGCTTAAGGCGGCTATGCAGTATATGTCACAGAGCTTCAGGATAAAGGACAAGGAAATAAAGGATCTCTTTATGGATATCGCCGCAGAGGAGCTGAGCCATATGGAAATGGTGGCGCAGACGATAAGCCTTCTGAACGGTCATGATGTCAACTTCAACAGAACCGATGTGGGAGAAATAGAAACCCATGTTCTCCTCGGTTTAAATCCCGGACTTATAAACGCCTCGGGACAATCCTGGACGGCGGACTATGTGAGCGTTACGGGCGATTTGTGCGCAGACCTGCTTTCAAACATTGCCTCGGAGCAGAGAGCTAAGGTGGTGTATGAATATCTTTACAGACAGATAGCCGACAAGAAGGTAAGAGAAACCATAGATTTTCTTTTGAACAGAGAAGAGGCGCACAATGCGCTTTTCAGAGAAGCCTTCAACAAGATACAGGATACAGGCTCCGACAGGGATTTCGGCGTGACAAAGGATTCAAGGCTTTACTTTGATTTGTCCTCTCCCTCACCGTCGGATACCTTCAGAAATTTCAATCCCGAACACCCAAGCTTCAGGCAGTAAAAACGGGCGAGCATTGCTCGCCCTACATAAATTTTCACACATAAAACAATTATTTTACTTGTTATCATATACAATGTTTTTAAACGATTTGGGTATTATCATATAAACGACCGCAACTATTGCCGCTGTTACTATGGTATCATAGAGCTTTATAACGCCTATGCTGAGGAAGCACGAAGCAATATGCGGGAAACCCTTTGAAATAAACATGGCATACTTAGCCGCCTCAAACGGGTCTAACGATATGCCGTTGCTCCGCCAAAGAGAGAGCAAGGACGAAAGCACAGTCGAAACTATGAAAACAAGGGGTATGACAATAAACATCCTCTTTGCCCTTATTTTACCTTCCTTATCCCTCATGATAACGCCCACTATTACAGCGACGGAGGCGCTGATGCAGTAGTATATGAGCGAGCTTGAATTGCCCGAAGTTATGGCTATTACAAAGTTATCTATAAGTCCCACAATAAGACCCGCCGCAGGCTCCAGCACAAGAGCCGCCATGGCGGTGCCGCTGACATCGAGCCATACGGGAAGATTGGAGGCGGCATAATTCAAGCCCTGGTTCATAAGCACGCCAAGCGCCATTATGATGATATAACGCCATTTTTTACTCATCCTTGTCCTCCTCCATTCTTCTTTCAACTATCTTGTCAATATACGAGCCCTCATCTTTTGGTTCTTGCGCATTCTGCGCCTTCTTAGCCTCTTCCTTTTCTCTTTCCCTTTCCTCGTCTATCTGGTCTACAAAGCTTGCCGTGATAATACCTGCGGGCAGAGCGATGACCGCTATGCCGAAAAGCGACGATATCATGCTTATAAGCCTGCCTATGTCCGTAGTGGGATAGACATCGCCGTAGCCTACGGTCGTGAGCGCCGTTGTCGCCCAATAGAGAGCAATAAAGAAATTATCGAAGGTATCCGGCTCATATGAAAACATAACGAGCGCCGATATGAATATATAGCCGAGCGCCAATATAAGCACGGAATAAAGCGTATTCTTTTCCTTCACAAAGGCATGGGCAATATAGTCAAAGCTCTTTGAATAGTGAAATATCTTGAATATACGCAGCATTCTCAGCACTCTGAAGCCCTGACCTATAAGCCCCAGAGATGGCAGAAGCGATATAAAATCAAGCAGCGCAAAAATCGTTATGGGATATAAGACAAAGCTCAGGTTGCCCTTTTTCATTTTATAGTCGGCAGTCATCCACCTGAACACATAGTCGGCAAAAAGTATATATACCGTAACGGTATCAAGAGCTGTGAATATGGCGTAGCGCGTCTTGAACATAAGCGGAACCACGCTCAGAAAGGCGACAATACATATGAAATAATCATAAAGCGTTGTCCATTTATCATCCGACTGCGACTTTGTAACCATTTTATAAATATAAAACCGCATAAAATGTTCTCCTCATTTGTTTAAAAGTGATATGACATAAGGGGCATAAGTATATGTCCCGCAAGGGTAAAGAAGAAAATTTCAAGAGAGATTATCCTGCCGTAGAGAGTGGCATATTCCTTATCCTCCCATTTGTTCCTTATCCTGTTTACATTGATGACCGTTATGGTGCCCGCTATTATTGTCATTACGCCCCACATATTGACAAACTCCAGAAGTCCCAGACCGAGAGTATCGGGGAGCATACTTGCGCCTACGGTAATGTTTGTAACGGTACCGAAAAGAGCAGCGGGTATCATACCGAGGGGATCGACCTTGTGATAGGTATTTATGAACATTACTATAAATATCCATGTGAGAGTACCTATAAGCGCTATGAAACACTTTGCATATGTGCCGAGTCCCTCTCTGTTTATCTCAAGCCTTGTGAGGTGTTCCGTATTTATGACATCTTTGTCCTTAAGATTGGGATTGCCGTAATTGGTCTCATAGGCAATGTAGTGTATGCCCGTGTCATACCTCAAGAGAGTATAGCCCGCAAGGTCTATATCCTCGTTTATATCGCTGGCATCATCCGCAGTGAATATGACTCTGTCAACGGAATATGTAGGCTCAATATATATCTTCATGGGATAGGAGCCAAGGGGGAACCTTGTGGTGTCAAAGCTTGTGTTCACTGTAACATCCATAAAGCCTCTTTGATAGTTTATACCGTTGTCGTGGCTTTCCTCCGTGATGGTAAATTTATTTATTGTGCCCTTATACACTCTTATGTGGTTGGCAATATCCAGATCCGGATCGCCCTGCCACTTGAACCATACCACCATTTCAGCCCTGAAGGACGAATTTTTTATATTCATCTCCCTTATGTTTTCAAAATAAGTACCCACGGTAACATTAGTTGCCGTCTTGCTTCTTTCGGCTATCTCCTGCCTTACCTCGGGAGTGTCCTGGTGCTGCCAATTGTTCCACTTTCTGTCCGACTTAGCCCTTGACGCATTGAGAAGATTAAGCGCAAAGCCAAGATAAACTATAGCTATGACCGCTATAACGATAAAGTGGATAATAAGCCTTCTTTTATTTTTCAAAGAAAAACCATTCCACCTGTTTCGGACATTTTTGATCTTGCTATTTTCATCCATAAGTTAAACTCCTCCTTATATGTTTACTTAATATAATGTTAACAAAACTTACATTTTATGTCAATAAAGTATATTTTTTTTAAAGGAGACAACAAAAAAAGACCGAGTAAAACTCGATCTTTTTAAAGTGCGTCGGGGTGACAAGATTTGAACTTGCGACCTCTTGAACCCCATTCAAGCGCGCTACCAAACTACGCTACACCCCGATACCTTTCCTATTATAGCACATAATGTTTATTAAAGCAAGCATTATTTTTATAAAATCAAAAAAAATTTTTTCTTTCGATATCATTTATGTTTTTTCTCTCACAAACAGAGCCCTTTTCCAGCATTATGACCTCATCGCTCATGGTATATATTTCCTCGCGGCGGTGCGAAACGGTTATTATTACGCCCTTGTAGTCGGAAAGCATTGCTTTAAGCTCACGCATAACATCGTCGCGCATATCCTCATCCAGCGCGGAAAACGGCTCATCCAGCAATATGACATCGGGCTTTGAAGCCATCATCCTTGCAAGGGCGCACCTCTGCTGTTCCCCGCCCGAAAGCTGTGAAGGGAGATGCTTTTCAAGCCCCTTCAAGCCGAATTTTTTGATCAGCATTTCCGCCTCGGCTCTTTTTTGCTCAACGCTTCCCGAAAGCACGCACATGATATTTCCCTTTACGCTCATGGCGGGAAAGAGCGCGTAATTCTGAAAAAGATAGCCCGTTTTCCTTTTTGCCGTCTTTATGTCTATGTCCCTTTGAGAATTGAAAAGCTCTCTGTCATCAAGAGATATAACGCCCTCGTCGGGCTTAACGATACCCGAAATACATTTTAAAAGAAGGCTTTTTCCGCTGCCCGAACGCCCCATAATGCCTATATGCCGAGCATTGCTTTCAAGGCTCACATCGAGGCTGAAATCCTTATATTTCTTTTTTACATCTATTTTTATGCTCATAGCTTTTACCACTTATCGTATTTTTTGCCCATTGAAATAATATTTATCAAAAGTATGATGAAAAACGCTATAATGCCGACTATGACTAACCATATGCCCGCGCCTATGTAGTCGCCGTCTTGTATCACCATTGCTATCTTTTGGGATATAGTGCCCGTTTTGCCCGCTATATTTCCCGCAAGCATGGATGTGGCACCGTATTCGCCTATTGCCCGCGCAAAGGTCAGCACTGTGCCCGAGGCGACTCCCGATGCCGTGGATGGTATGACTACGCGCCAAAGTATTTTGTGCTCCGACATACCCAATGTCCTTGCGGTATACACAAGGTTTATATCCAGCTGTTCAAAAGCGGAACGGGCATTTCTGTACATAAGCGGAAAGGATATGACAAAGGCGGCTATAATGCAGCCGAGCCATGTCTGCACGGCCTTTATGCCGAAGCTGTTATAAAGAAAGCCTCCCACGGGACGCCTTGTGCTGAACACAAGGAGCAGTATAAAGCCCGAAGCCGTGGGCGGAAGTATCATGGGCAGAGTGAGTATGCCGTCCGTAACGGCTCTTAAGCCCCGTTTTTCCTTCATTGTGAGCCAAGCGGTATATATGCCCGCAAAAAAAGCCAGTATCGTTGCGGCTATACCCGTTTTAAGACTTATGAAAAGCGGGCTGAAATCCATGCCCGACAATCTGTTCGCAAGCTCTGTCATACCCGCTTTCCTCCTTAGTTTATGGATTCAAAATCATACCTTGAGAATATATGTCCGCAATGTTGCGCCGCAAAGTCATAGAACTGCACGGCAGCCTTTACCTGCTCATCCGATGCCTCCTCGTTGTCTATACGGCAGATGGGATAAATTATGTCTCCCGTCAGCTCCTTGGGTACCTCCTCAAGCACATCTATTTTGTCCTCATAGCCGTAGGTATCGGAAAAATACACCGTGCCGACATCGCAGGCGCCCTCGGCAACGGCTATAAGCACCTTGCTGACATTGGACTGCTCGCTTATCTCAACGCCTCCGAGAGCCTCGGAGACCTCCGCCGCGGTATAGTCCTCCGCCTTCTTATCGGACGAAAGCACACCGCTGTTTATAAGCGCCTGCCTCGTATACTGTCCCGCAGGCACGCTTTGTCCCGCAAGGGCTATGCTCTTGGCTTTGCCTATATCCGACAGTCCCGTAACAGCCGTATCGCTGTTCTTACGCGAAACCACAACAAGGGTATTGTTGAGCACATTTTCGGTATTTGCCACAACGCCGTCCTTTATAAGCTCGTTCGCCTGCAGGGTTGAAGCGGGGAAGAATATATCGCACTCTGCGCCCTCTCTTATCTGCGTGAGCAGAGTGCCGGAGCTGTCGGCGTTTATATTTATATGTACATTGGGATAGTCCTTATTAAATTCCTCCGCTACTTCGTTCATGGCATTTTGAAGGCTTGCCGCCGCAAATACATAAATTTCGGTGTTTTCGATACTTTCAGCATTGTTCCTTCCGCAGGCTGTAACACACAGAACCGACAGACATACAGCCAGAATGACAATAATTTTTTTCATGATCTACCTCCACATTCTTTATCTCTAGCGCACAATATTTTTATTCCGTGTTCCAATTCGGGCAGTATATATTCAAGGCTTTCCCGCACCGCCTTGGGCGAGCCGGGAAGATTGACTATGAGTGTTTTCCCCCTTATACCCGCCTCCGCTCTGCTCAGCATGGCGCGCTTTGTGATAGTCATGGAATAGGCGCGTATTGCCTCGGGTATGCCGTGGGCGCGCCTTTCGCATACGGCAAGCGTGGCTTCGGGAGTTATGTCCCTCTCCGAAAAGCCCGTTCCGCCCGTTGTGACAATCAAATTTGCCTTGAGCTCGTCCGAAAAGAATATGAGCTTATCCTCAAGCATTTTTTTATCATCAGGAAGTATAACGCTTTCCTTTACGCTGTAGCCGCTTTTTTCAAGCATTTCACAGGCAAGAGGTCCGCTCTTGTCCTCTCTCTGCCCCGCATAGCCCTTGTCGCTCAAGGTTATGACGCAGGCTGTGAGCATAGGCTCTATAGCCATGCCTACGCTTATTTTTCCTCCCTTTATCACTCTTGCGAAAACTCCCTCTCTCGGCATTATGCAGTCGCCCGTTTTTTTGTATATCTCGCAGTCCGAATGACATTTCTTACCTTTCTGCGTTATTTCAAGCACAGCCTCGCCCAGAGAAAGTCTGTCGCCCGTTTCAAGGAGCGAGAAATCTACGCCACGAGTGGCTATGTTTTCACCGAAGGCTCCGAACTCCACGGCGCCGTGTTTTTCGGCAAATCGTTCAGTCTTTTCAACGGGGAGCAGACTGACCTGCCTGTGCCATTTCCCGCCGTGGGCGTCGTTTTTTACGCCCCAGTCCTCTATAAGCTCCGCGCTTTCAACATATGTCTTGGGCGTTCCCCTTTTTTCACTTGTGCAAATTGCCTTTATTATTCCCATTTCAGCCACCTATACAATACATGCCGTCCTTTGGCGCTATGCCCTTTTCAAAGCAATGACCCAAGGGTTTTTCGGCAACAGCTTTTTTAATAACATCCTTTACGGCTTCTCTGCCCGTTTTAATCGCGGGGAGCATATCAAAGCCGTCATCATATGCCAGACAGCTTCTGAGCCTTCCGTCACTGTCAAGGCGCAGTCTGCTGCATTGTGGGCAGAATTTATTGCTCATAGGATCTATAAAGCCTATTATGCCCTTATAGCCCTCCGCTTTGTAATAAACCGCGGGACCTCTTCCTATTCTTTTTGTGTAAGGCTTTGCGTTTTCCAGCCTTGCAAGGATCTCCGCTCCGCTCACGCCTATATATTTACTGCCCTCGCCCACGGGCATAAGCTCGATGAATCTGACAGCTACGGGTCTATGCTTAACAAAAAGCAGGATTGAGGAAATATCGTCCTCGTTTATACCGCGCATAATGACGGAATTTATCTTGACAAAAATTCCGCGCTCCACAGCCCTTTGTATGCCGTCGATAACGGAATACAACTCGTCTGCACCCGTAATAAATTTATATTTTTCTCTGTCTAGGGTATCAAGGCTCACATTTATGCCGTCTATACCGCTGTCAAAAAGTCTATCGGCATAATCCCGGAGCAGTATTCCGTTAGTGGTGAGTGTGACCGTCCTTATGCCCTTTATATTCTTAAGTCTGTATACAAGCTCGGCGCAGTCCCGCCTCAAAAGCGGTTCTCCGCCCGTAAGCCTTATATGCCTTATGCCAAGCTCCGCACCGCAGGAGCACACTGTCAGTATATCCTCCATGGAGAGTACATCATCGCCTTCAAAACACTTGCCCGGCATACAATAAATACAGTGCAGATTACATTTATTTGTAACAGAAACCCTCATATAGTCAATGGTCCTGCCGTAACTGTCCTTCAATGCTCCGCCTCCCATAGTCCGCTTTTGCCGCCCTGTTTTTTTAAAAGCCTTATGCCATATATAGTCATAGCTCTGTCGACAGCCTTGCACATATCATATACAGTGAGAAGAGCCGTGCTAACGCCCGTGAGCGCCTCCATTTCAACGCCCGTTACGGCTTTTGCCTTAGCCCTGCACACTGCTTTTACGCAAAGATTTTCCTCTATAAGCTCAAAATCCAAGCTAAGCGCCGTTAACGGCACCATGTGGCAGAGAGGTATCAAAGACGATGTTTTTTTTGCGCCCATTATGCCAGCTATTCTTGCCGTGCCGAGCACATCGCCCTTTTTGTGAGCGCCGTTTTTAAGCAGTGTGAAGCACTCCTCATTCATTCTTATAAAACCCTCAGCTACAGCCTCTCTCTCTGTCTCCGACTTATTGCCCACATCTACCATAACGGCGTTGCCCTTGCTGTCAAGGTGAGTAAAACCCGTCATATTTTCACGCCCTTTCCGAATCCGCAGGCGGGAAAAATACAGCTTTCGCAAGAAAGACAAAGCCCGCCCTCTCCGAGTGAATAAATATCCTCCGCACAAACCTTTTCACCCGCAAGTACGCGCGGAAGTATGATATCGAATATAGTCCTGCCCGAATACATAACACAGCCGGGAAGTCCCATAACGGGCACATTTCCCTTATAAGCCAGCATAAACATTCCTCCGGGGAGCACGGGCGCACCGTATGTAACGACCTTAGCGCCGCTGTTTTTAATGGCGAGGGGCGTTCTGTCGTC